>CANNEW010000155.1 GCA_947503685.1 Comamonadaceae bacterium
CGTCGCCAATTGGCGTTTCCATGGAAATCGGCTCTTTGGCGATCTTCATGATCTTGCGGATCTTGTCCTCCGGGATCTCCATGCGCTCGGCCAGCACCGATGCATCGGGCTCAAAGCCAAACTCTTGTAAGTGCTGTCGGCTGATGCGGTTCATCTTGTTGATGGTCTCGATCATGTGCACCGGGATGCGGATGGTGCGCGCCTGATCCGCAATCGAGCGGGTGATGGCCTGGCGGATCCACCAGGTCGCATAGGTAGAGAACTTATAGCCACGACGGTATTCAAATTTGTCCACCGCCTTCATCAAACCGATGTTGCCTTCCTGAATCAAGTCCAAGAATTGCAGGCCTCGGTTGGTGTATTTTTTGGCAATCGAAATCACCAGGCGCAAATTAGCCTCGATCATTTCACGCTTGGCCGAGCGGCTCGATGCCTCACCCTGGTTCATGCGCTTATTGATGTCCTTGAGCTGGTCCAGCGGAACCACCACCCGGTCTTGCAAGTCCCTCAAGCGTGTTTGGATTTCTTGCACTGGCGGAATATTGCGCGCCATAACCGCGCTCCAGGGTTTACCGGCAGCGGCTTGTTTTTCAATCCACTTCACATTGAGCAAATTACTCTCGGCTTTGTTGCCGTTCTTATCGCGGCCGCTGAATTCAGCGATGAAATGGTCTTGGCTATAGCCACATTTGTCCACCAGGATGCGGCGCAATTCACGCTCTTTCTTGCGAATTTCATCCACCTGACCACGCACCATGTCGCACAGCTTTTCAATCGCTTTGGCCGTGAAGCGGATCGTCATCAACTCTTCGCTCAGCTGCTTTTGCGCCTTGGTATAGGCGGCCGTGCCATAGCCTTCTTTCATCAAATGCTTGCGCATGACCGCATCGAGCTCACGCAGACGGTCAAACCGAATCAAGGCTTCGCGCTTGAGTTCCTCGAGCTTCTTGGTCAGCGCTTTGGAGCCACCCTTGCCGTCGTCGTCATCGTCGGCATCGAATTCATCAAAATCCTCTTCGGCCACATAGTCATCGGCTTCATTCGGATTGGAAAATCCATCCACGATGGTGGTGATCACCACTTTGTCTTCGCGAATCTCTTCGCCCAGGCGCAATACCTCTTCGATGGACGCAGGCGAGCCGGAGATCGCCTCCATCATCGCCATCAGGCCACCTTCAATGCGCTTGGCGATTTCAATCTCGCCTTCGCGGGTCAGCAACTCGACGGTGCCCATTTCGCGCATATACATACGCACCGGATCGGTGGTGCGGCCAAACTCACTGTCCACGGTGGACAGAGCAGCTTCGGCTTCCTCTTCGGCCTCGGCCTCGGTGGCCGCTGTGGCGACGTTGTTATTCAGCAAGAGCGTTTCGGTATCCGGGGTTTGCTCGTACACGGCAACCCCCATGTCATTGAGCATGGAGATCACGACTTCCAGCGTCTCGGTCTCCACCAATTTGCCGGGCAAGTGGTCTGAAATTTCGCCATGCGTCAGGTAACCGCGCGTACGGCCTAGTTTGACCATTTCGATAAATGCCAGGCGGTGCTTGACTTTTTCTTCCTCGGAAAGAATGGTTTGTTCTAAGCCAAATTCCTTCATCAGCGCCCGGGCCTTGGCCTGGCTGATCTTCATGCGCAGCGGTTTGACTTTTTCCGTGCTATCGGCGGCCACTGGCTCCACTTCCAGCTCCGCCTCGATGTCGGACAAATCGGTATCGTCGCCATCGCCCAAGGCGCTCTTGCCCTTGGCATTTACTTTGGACTTGGGAGCAGGTTTAGCAGCGGGTTTAAAAGGCGCCGCGGCAGAGGCTTTTTTAGTATCTGCTTTGGCGGGAGCTACGGCAATGGTCTTCTTAGGATCTGCTTTGGGCGCAGCGGCTTTTGCTTTGGTAGCGGGTTTTGCGGTCTCTTTGACCGGCTTTGCCGCTGTCGCTACGGCTTTCTTGATTTCGGGTTTGGCGACTACTTTTCCCGGTTTATCTGCGGGCGCAGCGCCGGTTTTTTTGGAAGTGGTGACAGGCACAGAGGGACTAACTTTAGGCATGGATTTCTTGGGTGCCGCCTTGGACATCGCTAGGGGCGTCGCTTTGGCTTTGGCTTTAATGGGTTTTTTAAGTGGCGTAGCGCTTTTCGCTTTGGCCGGGACTATCGGTTTAGAAGCTTTCGATGTTTTGCTGTTGGCCTTTACGGGTGATGTATTGCTTACGTTTTTGCTGATTTTTGCAGTATTTTTTGCAATCGATTTGACAAGCACGGGTTTTTTGACGGGTGCTGCTGGTTTTTTCGCTACCACCACTTTTTTCGGACTGGTTTTAGCGCTGGCTTTTGCTTGGGTCAGCGATGCCTTTGCCTTACTTGTTAGAGCTGCTTTTTTTACTGGCGCGGCAGCTTTGGTCTTGGCGGCGCTTTTTGCAGCGACTTTAGCGAGCGGCTTCATTGCGGCTTTAACGGGCTTGGCCATCACTTGCTTCGCGGCCAAGGGCTTGGCCTTGGTGGCAGGCGCTTTTTTCACCGGGAGCGCTTTTTTTACCACAGACTTTTTGGCAGCGGACTTAGACGCTTTTGTGTTTTTTGGTGTTGGCATAGTTCAAGCTTCCGTGATGAGGAGGATCGGATGGCGGCATCAACAAAGCCATGCGCTTAGAAGCAAGCGCAGGCCAATAAACGACAGGACGGGAACGTGGGGGCAAGTTGTGCGGGCGAACATTTGGGTTGCAGCCCTTGCGGTCGGGTGGCCTGGGTGATCGGTGTCACTGCGTGGCCGGTGCCGGAGGTACTGCTGTCGCTCTTGCCGAGAAAGGACGGATTATACCAATTTTACCGATTCCAATTCTTCGATTAACGCTTTTTTTCGCGTTTCCAGCGTCCGGTAGCGCTGGCGCACCTCGGGATCGTCTACTTGGGCGGCAATGACCGTCATCTCTGCGGTCAGGCGGTCAATGCACAGGCGTTGCAGGACATCGCGCAAATCCAGTGCTGCTTCCTCGCTGTGTTCCGAGGGAACGGTAGCCCCGCCCATCAGCCGCAGAGCCAAGTCCGCAAACTCCTGGTCGGCCAATTCGCCACGCAGTGCGGTCCAGTTCAAGGGCCCGTGCTCATGCAACTGGCTCTCCAGCCATACAAAGAGCTGCGCCAGTGGGGCCGGCTGCTCGCACAGCATGGCCTGGTCTTCGTTGGACAGGCCCGCCCACAAATGGCTTTGCGCCAGCAATATGCGCGCTGCGTGTTCGGCGCGGCTGGCCGGTTGTGCCCGCAAGCCCGCACGCGTCGGCACACGGCTGCGTGCGCCGGAGGGGCTCCAGGCGCGGGTACCGGGCGCTGCACCGTCCCAGTTGCCGCGTGGTTTGGCGCTTTTTTCCGCCTTGCGTGCTGCGCCGCCCTCATTGCCCTGGCCTGGAAGCCACAACTGGGATAGTTCGCGCGAGTTCAGTTGCACCAGGTCGGCAATTTCGCCCAGCAATTGCAGCTTGAGCGCGCCTTGCGGCAGAGCACTCCACAAGGGTTTTGCGTTGCTGGACAGATGGGCCCGGCCTTCGGCGCTGTGCAAGTCGCAGCCTTCGCTGGCCGCTTCCACCAAAAAGCGGCTGAGCGGCGTGGCCGTGGCCACCGCCTGCGCAAAGGCCTCGCGGCCGTGGGCGCGGATAAAGCTGTCCGGGTCGTGTTCCTCGGGCAAAAACAAAAACTTAATGCTCCGCACATCGCTGGCATAGGACAGAGCGCCGTCCAGGGCCTTGCGTGCCGCACGTCGGCCTGCACCGTCGCCGTCAAAGCTGAACACCACTGCGTCGGTAAAGCGGAAAAGCTTTTGCACATGGTCTGGCGTGCAGGCCGTGCCCAGGGTCGCTACCGCATTGGGAAATCCCAGTTGCGCCAAGGCCACCACGTCCATATAGCCTTCGGTCACCAGCGCGTAGCCTTTTTCTCTTAAGTGCGCACGCGCTTCAAACAGGCCGTAAAGCTCGCGCCCTTTGCTGAACACCGGGGTCTCGGGCGAGTTGAGGTATTTGGGTTTTTCATCACCCAGCACGCGGCCGCCAAAGCCGATGCACTCGCCTTTGATATTGCGTATGGGGAACATCACGCGGTCGCGAAAGCGGTCGTAGCGTTTTTCTTCGGTGCCTTCTTCTGCATTGCTGATGACCAGGCCGCTTTCCACTAACAGCGGATCGTCGTACTGCGGGAATACGCTGGCCAGGCTGCGCCAGCCCTCGGGCGCATAGCCCAGACCAAAGCGCTTGGCTACTTCACCCGAGAGGCCACGCCCTTTAAGGTAGGCCACCGCGCGCGGCGCATCTTTGAGCTGGCGCCGGTAGGCGTCCCCGGCTTTTTCCAGCACGCTGGTGAGGGTGTGCTGTTTTTCTTTTTGTTCCTGCGCCCGGGCGCGGTCCTGTGGCGAGGCGTCTTCTTGCGGCACTTGCATGCCAAATTGCTGCGCCAGCTCCTGCACTGCCTCGACAAAGCTCATGCCGGCGTGGTCCATCAAAAAGCCAATGGCATTGCCGTTTTTGCCACAGCCAAAGCAATGGAAAAACTGCTTGCTGGGGCTGACCGAGAAGGAGGGAGATTTTTCGCCGTGAAAAGGGCACAAGCCCATGAAATTGGCGCCCCCTTTTTTAAGCTGCACATAGCGCCCGACGATGTCCACAATGTCGGCGCGGGCCAACAATTCCTGGATAAAAGTCTGGGGGATCGCCATCGCAAGATTGTAGGAGTTGGGCCGCGCTCAGTCGCCCAGCACCACGCCTTCGCGCCGGCCGTCCGCACCACCGGCCCAGCCGCTGGGCGTGCGCGCTATCACTTGCAAGCCGCTGGTGAGCGGAATTTCCAGCACCTGGTGGCCGCGCGCTTGCAAGGCCGCCGCAGTGGCCGGGGCAAAGCGGCCTTTTTCTAAAAAGGTAGTGCCCTCCATGTTGGCGAAATTGGGCAGGTCAATAGCTGCTTGCGGGCTCAGACCCCAGCGCAGTACGCCGTAAAGCGTCTTGGCGGTGAAGTGGATGATGAAGGCGCCCCCAGGGCTGCCGCCGCTCAATTGCAGCGCGCCGCTGTCCGCGTCAAACACCAAAGTCGGCGCCATGGACGAGCGCGGCCGCTTGCCTGCCTGCACCCGGTTGGCCACGGGTTTGCCATCGGCGCCTTCAGGGCTGAAGCTGAAGTCGGTCAGCTGGTTGTTCAGTAAAAAGCCACCGGCCAGGCCCTTTCCCCGGTTCACCATCAAGCGCGCGCCAAAGGCGTCTTCAATGGTGGTGGTCATGGCCAGTGCATGGCCCCAGCGATCGAGCACCGAGATGTGCGAGGTGCCATGCTCGGTTTGTTCGGCCATGGGCGCCCAGCCCAAAGGCTCTTGCGGTGCGCCGGGCCTGCCTGCTTGTACTTGCGGCATTACCGGGCCATGGGGTGCGATAGCCGCGGCGCGCGCTTGCAGGTAAGCCGGTTGCACCAGGCTGAGCCAATCGCCTGCAGGAGCGGGTGTAAATGCCGGGTCCGCCACATAGGCGGCGCGATCGGCAAAGGCAAGGCGCGCGGCTTCGCTGTACAGATGCAGCCAGTCGGCACCGGGCCGGCCGCTGACTAAGGGCAGGCTTGCGGCCGGCGTGAAGTCCAGGGTGCCCAGGATGGAGGCGATGGTCAGCATGCCCGAACTCGGCGGGGGCATGCCGCACAGACGGTAGGTCTTTGGCGCCACCGTGTAGGCAGTACAAAGGGCTTCGCGCAGCAGCGGGCGGTAGCTTGCCAGGTCGCTCAATTGCAGCAGGCCAGGGTTGCTCGGGTGCTGGCGCACCGACTGGACCATGGCTTGCGCCACTTCGCCTGTCATCAATGCATCCGGGCCTTGGATGGCTATTCGCTGCAAAACCGCGCCCAATTCTGGGTTGCGCAGCAGATGGCCGGCGGGCCAGGAGCGGCCTTGGGGGTCATAAAAATAGGCCGCCGCCACCGGGTCTTTTTGCAAAGCGGTCTCGGCGGCCAGTAATGCGGCCAGGCGGGGGCTCACCGCAAAGCCATCGCGGGCCAGGCCTATGGCGGGCGCGAACAAAAAAGCCCAGGGCAGTTTGCCGTGCGCGGCATGGGCCATGGCCAGCATACGCAATGCGCCGGGCACGCCCACCGCGCGCCCACCGACGATGGCTTGTTTCATAGCCATGGGTGTGCCGTCCGTAGCCAGGAACAAGTCCGGCCCGGCTTGCGCGGGGGCGGTCTCGCGCCCGTCATAAGCTTGTACGTTTTTACCGTCAAAGTGCATTAAAAATGCGCCGCCGCCAATGCCGCTGCTTTGGGGCTCGACCAGGGTCAGCACCATTTGCACCGCGATGGCGGCATCGACCGCGCTGCCGCCTGCGGCCAGCATGGCGTAGCCCGCTTCGGTGGCCAAGGGGTTGGCCGCAGCGACGGCCTGCTTTTGAAAATGCCAGCCGGGGTTTTGGACGATTTTGCTAGCGCCTTCGGGTTGCGCGATGGCCGCAGGCGCGGTGGTTTGTGCCTGCACGCAAACCCACAGTCCCGCGCCTAGGAGCAGGCCGCATCGTACTGCGAGCAGGACCCATGGTCCCAGCATCCTTGCGCCTAGTGTGCGAGGCGAAACCGGCAAAGGCGTCGCGCGGCTGCCAGATTTCAAACGCAGTGCCTCCATGGATTGTTCGAGCAAATTGCGTTTTATTTTTGCCGGGGCAGGCGCCCCAGGGTGTAGAACTCCGGGTTGGGCATCATGCCGCTGACATTGGCGACCCGGTTGGACAGGCCGAAAAAGGCGGTGATGCCGGCGATGTCCCAGATGTCCTCATCGTCAAAACCATGCGCGTGCAATGCGGCAAAGTCGGCGGCGCCCACCGTGTGGC
>CANNEW010000156.1 GCA_947503685.1 Comamonadaceae bacterium
AGCGCTGTCCACCGACTGCGCGCTGCCGCCGATCATCGGGCACAGGCGCACGGCGGCAAACACCATATTGGGCAAGCGCACGTCCAGACCGAAAGTGGCACTGCCGCTGCTCTTGGCCCACAAGTCGGTGCGAGGCGCGGGGCTGCCAATCAGCGTCCAATCCTTGCGCGCCTTGGGACTGACGGTGCCAGGGTTCAGCTTGGCCGCTGCTGCGGCAAATTGCCCTAAGTGGCCTTCCTTGCCCGAGGCATGGCTAATTTTTCCTTGCTTAAACACAAGCTCGCCTACCGGCAATTGCCACTGCGCGGCTGCCGCCTGCGCCAAGCTGGCGCGCGCGCTGGCAGCGGCCAGGCGCACCGGCTCCCAGGCGTCGGCCACGCTGGACGAGCCGCCGGTCATGATCAGACCCAACTCACGCCCGACTTTGGCGGTTAGCCACTGCGCGGTTTTGACCGTCGCGCTGCGTTTGCCCTCTTCGGTTTGCTGCGGGTGGAATGGCAAAAAGGCCAGCACGGCGGCCACGTTGCCGTACATGGCATCGGGCCCGGCTTGCTCTAAGCGCACTTTGTCCAAAGGAATGTCGAGCTCTTCAGCGGCCAGCATGGCCAGCGCGGTGTGTACGCCTTGGCCCATTTCGCTGCGCGGCATCGCCAGCGCCACCGAGCCGTCCTCGCCAATCTTGATCCAGCCGTTCAGCCCCACGCTGCCTTGCGTGGGCAACATTCTGTCTGCGCTGCCCAAGCGGCTGCGCGGCGGCGCCACGCCCCAGCCCACCAGCAGTGCGCCGCCTGCGCCCAGGGCGCTGAGCAAAATCGTGCGCCGCTTCATGCTGCGCTCCCGTTGGCTTGGGGGGCTGCGCCACTACTTGCGCTTTTTGTCGCGCTAATGCTCGGACTAGGCATCGGGCTATTGGCAGCGCGGTGAATCGCGGCGCGTACCCGTTGGTAGGTGCCGCAGCGGCAGATATTGCTCATGGCCGCGTCGATGTCGGCATCGGTGGGGTGGGGCGTACGCGAAAGCAGCGCGGCGGCGGCCATCAGCATGCCGCTTTGGCAATAGCCGCATTGGGGCACTTGCTCGGCAATCCAGGCTTGTTGCAGCGCGTGGGGGTGCTCGGCGCTGCCCAGCGATTCGATGGTGCGGATGTCCTTTCCCTGCACCGCGGAAACCGGCGTGACGCAAGAACGCACCGCCTGGCCGTCCACATGCACCGTGCACGCGCCGCAGGCGGCGATGCCGCAGCCAAATTTGGTGCCAGTCAGATTTAGTTGGTCGCGCAGTACCCACAAAAAAGGCGTGGCAGGGTCGGCGTCGGCGTGGGTGTGCTGGCCGTTAATTCTGAGTTGCATACGAAGTCTTCCCGCTTGGGGTAGTTGTTTTTAGCGGGGCGTATGGTAACGGGAGGGGAAAGGCCTTTGGGTGTCCCGGGCAGAGACTCTGTTGCAAAGGCCAGGCGCTTAACTTGAAAAACAAAAAATATTGATAATGATTTTTAAATTTTTAATTTATAGTAATGACAAGGAAACTGCCCGCTAACCGGATTGAACAGGCGAGCAGGCCGCACCTTAGGAGGCACTGATCTATGTCCCCATTCGAAGCCAAAGAAATCATTGAGGCTCTTGCAAATGGAATCAATCCAGAAACTGGCGAGATTCTGCCGGCGCAAAGCAACTTCAACAGTCCACAGGTAATTCGCGCTCTTTTTGCAGCCACAAAGGCTCTCGAAAGCGCTATAAAGCTCGCAGAGCGAAACGACTCGCTGCCTAGCAACGCAGGACGTTCTTGGTCGGAAATAGAAGACAAAGAGCTTCTTGCTAGCTTTGACGCAGGAGCGCCCGTCAAAAAAATCGCCACTACGCATGGCCGAACTCTTGGGGCTATTGCCTCTCGTCTTGTTCGTCTCGGAAGAGTCAAAGACCGCGCCGATACACGTCTCGGTGCCCAACCCACCAATGCACCGGACCTGTCGCGGCAAGACGTGCCAGTACGATGAATTCAGACCTCGAATTTCATTTTGCAGCACTTTATTTTGTAGATACAATTAAACATGCTCACATGGGACGAACCAAAGCGCAAGCTGAACATCAAGAATCACGGGCTTAACTTCGTTGGATGCGATGCAATCTGGGACCACTTCACAGTGACCCGCGAGGACAAGCGGCAAGGCTATGGCGAAGTGCGCCTGGTCTGTTTCGGTCTTCTGGGGGGCGATGTGCTTGTGATGGTTTACACCGAGCGCCCGAGAGGGCCTCACGTAATATCGCTGCGAAAGGCAGAAAAACATGAAACTCGCTACTACCGCCAAGTTGCCAAAGAAAACCTCGGCTAAGGTCAACGACCCAGACAACCCAGCGTGGACAGAGGATATGCTGGGTGCGCCAGTCATGAAACGTGGACGTGGGCCGCAAGCCACCCCGACGAAGGTGCTCACATCGGTCCGATTGGATGCGGACATCCTGGAGTTCTTCAAGTCTAAAGGGGCTGGCTATCAATCGCGTATCAATGCTGCACTTCGTATGGAGGTGGAGCGCAATTTGACGGCTCGTCCAAGCCCGACAACGCGTAAGCGCGTAGCGGCTTGACTTTGCCCTTAGGCATTAGGCGAACTCTGCACTCAACCAAGCTTGCAACAGCGTTCGTCGCCAGCCGTTTAGCTCAAGCGGCAGATTCCAAAGAATCCTTCGCAGATACATCAGTTTTAGACCGCCTGAGGTCCCATCGCATCTCACATTGCCCGGATCTGACCTCGTGCCAACACCGCCTCTTGGGTGTGCCCCAAGCTAGCCAACCCCTGCAACACATCCCCAATCAACAAAACACAGGGGCTAGCCATCCGCTGTTCGGTCAAGGTTTGGTGCAAGCAATCCAGCGTACACAAAGCCTGCCGCTGCGAAGGCAGCGTGGCATCTTGCACGATAGCTACCGGCGTATCAGCGGCCAGGCACTGCAGCAGTTCGTCTTGAATGCGCTGCGCGGCGGCCACGCCCATATAGACCACCAGGGTGAGTTTGGCCTGGCGGGCGGTGTGGGCTAGCGCGCGCCAGTCGGTGCCGGGGTCGCCGGGTTTGGCGTGGCCGGTAACCATCAGCATGCCGTGCGCATGGTCGCGGTGGGTCAGGGCGGTGTTGAGCGAGGCCAAAGCGCCCAAGGCGGCGGTGATGCCGTTGACCACCTGTACCGTGATGCCGGCTTTTTGCAAGGCCTCGATCTCTTCGCCGCTGCGCCCAAATACCAAGGGGTCGCCGCCTTTGAGGCGCACCACGTTTTCGCCCTTGAGGGCTTCGCTGACCATCAACTTTTCAATAAAGGCCTGCGGCGTGGATGCGCAGCCGCCGCGCTTGCCGACATAGACGATGCGGGCCTTGGGGCTCGCATGGGCCAGCACGGCTTCGTTCACCAGGTCGTCCACCAAGATGACGGTGGCAGCGGCAATGGTTTTGACGGCTTTGAGCGTCAGCAAATCCGGGTCGCCCGGCCCGGCGCCCACCAGACTGACCTGGCCGGGGGCATTAGCCGGCGTCATTGCGGGCGCAATACCTGGCGCAATACTTGGCGCTTGGGGTGGCTTGTTGATCATGCAGCACTTTCCATGCGGGAAATAAGTCGGGAAATTGCAATCACTTGTTGGGCTATCGGCGCGGGCACGGGTTGCCCGCCGCCCATCACGGCACGGATGTAGTCAGCGGTACCGCGCGCGCCAATGCCGGCGGGCAACGCGGGCAGGCTGCCCAAACTGCCGCTTTGCGCTTCCTGAGAAAACACGTTTTCACCCGCGATAAAGCCTTGCATTTTTGGCAGGCGGCGCGCATCGGCCACGGCTTCGCCCTCGGTACCGCGCAGGAGCAGGGCGTTGGCCTGCACCAGTTGCAAGGTGGCGGCCATGGAATGCGCGTATTCCGGGTGGGTGTAGCTGGTCACCAGCAGGCTGCGGCCAGTGCACGGGTTCATCAACTTGACCAGGCTGTGGGCCGAATTGCGCAAATTAACGACTCGGCGCACTTCCAGCAGCCTTTGCAGGCCGGTGCTTAAAGCGGCGGTGGCAAAGAAGGCCACTTCGCCAGCGGCCAGTGGCGCAAAGCTGCTGCGCGCATGGATGTCCAGTTGGGCAAGCACTTCGGCGGTAAACACGCGGCTGTTTTCGGTCGGCGTGCCGTGGATCATGACCGGGTGGCCCCCTCGCGCCAGCAGCAAGGCCAGCAAGGGCGTGAGCACCGGAATTTTGCGGGCGCCGTTGTAACTGGGGATGACGACTACGGGTTTGTCGCCCTTGGGTACCGTGTGCAGGCGCGGTGCCGTGGCGTCCAGAAAACCGGCCATTTCTTGGGGCGTTTCGCACTTGACGCGCATGGCCAGGCAAAAGGCACCCACTTCCAGGTCGCTAACCGTTCCATCGAGCAACTGGCCCCACAAATCGGTGGCTTGGGCGCGGCTCAGTCCCCGCGCGCCATCTTTGCCGCGACCAATTTCCCGCAAGTACATGCCAATAGCCATGGAGTGATTGTCCGTCAGGGCTGCAAAGCGGCGGCTATGAGCTTATGCAGTGGCCCTTCGCAGCCAAGTTCAGGAGGGCGCTTTCCAGTAGTGGTACGTCCAGGCGGTGGCAAAGCCGAAGCGGCGGTACAAGTACAGTGCGGGCGCGTTGTCGGCTTCCACCTGTAAAAAAGCGCGGCTAATGCCGCGCTGGCGTGCCAAGCCGACAAAGGCAGTCAGCAGTGATGCGCCCAGGCCTTGGCCCTGTGCATGGGGCAGGGTGCGCATGCCGTGCACGCTGAGCCAATCGCGGCTGACACACGCCGTACCCGCCGCCAGCGATACACCCGCGGTTTGCACATAGGCGTAGCGGGCAAAGCGGCTGCGGCTGAGCAATTGCACCCGCAAGGCGCCGTCCGCCGCGTCAAAGCCTGGGGCGGTATAGACGCTGGCCCAGGCGTGGGCGGGGGCATCTAGCAGCGTGACTTTGGGGCGCTGCCTTCCGCTACCCAGCCTTGTCGCAGCAGTTGACAAGTCAGCCGCTGCTTGCATGTCCGCAACGGACGCTATTTGCACATGCACTGGGTCGGTCTTACGGTAGCCCAAGGCCTGCAATCGCTCTTGCCAGTGGCGCAGGCCCGGCGTGTCGGCGATGCGAAAACAGGGTGGCAAGCCGTGGTCGCGGTACTGCTGCTCGATAGCGGGCAGCAATGCGATGTCCAGACCCTGATGGCGCAGGGGAATGGCGCTGCGTGCGCGCCCGATGTCGGCTGCATCAAAAGGCAGCAGCCAGCCGGGCAACTCGCTTTGCGCAGCGGGGCAGACGGCGTCCAGCGTGGCGCGTTCCAGGCTTTCAATATCGTGCGGTGCGAGGCTGGTATCGGGCATGGCGGCATTGTGGCGCAGGGCTGGCCTACACTGTTGCCCGCTATGAACCAAGCCGATGCCGCACCACCTTCTGATCAAAGCCAGGACCAGGCGTTGTCGTCGGTGACGATAGCGGCCAACGTGCGTAGCAAGCTTTCCGACGAGCCCTCTAACCGGGAAGCGCGGCCCCTGCTGGTGCTGGGCTTTGAGTCTTCCTGCGATGAAACCGGCGTGGCCTTGGTGGAGATGCAGGGGCAAGCCGTGCCGCGATTGCTATCCCATGCTTTGTACAGCCAGGTGGAGATGCACCAAGCCTTTGGCGGCGTGGTGCCCGAGTTGGCCAGCCGCGACCATATCCGGCGCGTGCTGCCCTTAACTACCGAGGTCATGGTCAGCGCCGGACGCAGCTTGAGCGAAGTGGATGTGGTCGCCTACACGCGCGGCCCCGGCTTGGCGGGCGCCTTGCTGGTGGGCGCGGGGCTGGCCTGTGCGCTGGCGGCGGCCTTAGATAAACCCGTACTTGGCGTGCACCATTTGGAAGGGCATTTGCTCTCACCATTTTTGAGCGCGGACCCGCCGCAGTTTCCTTTTGTGGCGCTGCTGGTATCGGGCGGCCACACGCAGCTGATGCGCGTCGATGGCGTGGGCCGCTACGAGATGCTGGGCGAGACGATTGACGACGCAGCCGGCGAGGCTTTTGACAAGTCGGCCAAGCTGATGGGCCTGGGCTACCCCGGTGGTCCGGCTTTGGCGGCTTTGGCTGTGCAGGGGGACCCCAAGGCTTACGCTTTACCGCGCCCCTTGCTACACAGTGGCGACTTGGATTTTTCATTTGCCGGGCTCAAGACGGCTGTACTGGTGCAGTCCCAAAAAATGGTCGTTGCCCATGGCGTGCCGATTGCGCCTTCGGAATACACCTTGGCCTCGGGCGCCACGCCGGGCTTTGGCGCTTTGCCTGTGCAAGCGCAGGCCGATCTGGCGGCATCTACCCAAGCGGCTATTGCTGATGTGCTGGTGAAAAAATCAATGACCGCGCTAAAACAAACCGGCTTGATGCGCCTGGTCGTGGCTGGGGGTGTTGGGGCAAATCGCTGTTTGCGTGAGCAGCTAAACGCACAGTGCGCGGCGCGCGGCGTGCGCGTGCATTACCCTGAGTTGCACTTATGCACCGACAACGGCGCCATGATCGCAATGGCCGCTGCGATGCGATTGCAAAGCGGCCTCCAAGAAGCCAAGCGCGACTACGGTTTTCACGTGCAGCCGCGCTGGCCTTTGCAGTCACTTTGAGATTTAGAGGAGCGCCAATCCCGTCACGCCAATCCCGTCACGCAAAGCTCGTCGCTGCGAGGAGCGTTAGCGACGCGGCAGTCCATACATCCATGGATTGCCACGGCCTGCGGCCTCGCAATGACGACCCCAATACCTTCGGCCT
>CANNEW010000157.1 GCA_947503685.1 Comamonadaceae bacterium
GGCCGTGGCGGATGGTCATCTGCCACAGGCCAAAGCCTTCTTGGGCGGGGCCGTTGAAGTCGGCGGTGCGATTAAACCCGAGCGCGTCGCCGGCCTGTAAAAAACGCTCGCACAAGGGGTGGACCTGGTCGGCAAAGTCGCTGACATGCAACTCGCCGCCCGCACCGTGGTGCTCGGAGGCGCCCCAGCAATGGTCCTCCGATTTTTTGAAATAGGGCAGCACATCGGCCCAACCCCAGCCGGTATTGCCGGCGTCGCGCCAGTCGTCAAAGTCGCCTTCCTGGCCGCGCATATAGACCATGGCGTTGATGGAACTGCTGCCGCCCAGCACTTTGCCGCGCGGCCAGTACAGGCTGCGGTGGTGCAGGGCCGGATCGGGCTCGGCCATGTACATCCAGTTGTATTTGGGGTCGGCATAGGTAATGCCATAGCCCAGCGGCACTTGGATCAGCGGGCTGCGGTCCGAACCACCGGCTTCCAGCAGCAACACCCGGTGCTGGCCGCTCTCGGTGAGGCGCTTGGCCAGCACACAACCGGCCGAGCCCGCGCCCACGATGATGAAGTCAAAACGGTTCATAAACAGCAGTGGGGCGGGCAGACAAACAGGGGCATGGGCAGTGCGGTGGGCGGGACTATGGCTGAGGTGATGGGTACAAAGGTCATACTATGCATAAGATTGCATGCCAACAATGCGGTCAAAAAAAGTAATTGAACATGGTTTTTAGCCCCCGGCGACAGGCTGGGGCGGGTCGATGGTCCCGATCCCGCCCGGCTATGCGCCACCCTAAGCAGACGATTTATGTCCTTTGAACAACTGATTTCATCTGCCAGCCTGGGCGATGGTAGCAAGCCCAAGTACCAGTCCATCGCCGAGGACCTGGCCCAGGCCATTTTGAATGGGCAGGTGCCCATGGGCGAGAAACTACCGCCCCAGCGCAACCTGGCGCGCCGCCTGGGCGTGACGACCGGCACCATCAGCCGTGCCTATTCGATTTTGGAGCGCCAGGGCTTGGCCACTGCGCGGGTGGGCGACGGCACCTATGTCCGTTCGGCCGAGCACGTGGGGCAGGGCGGGGATGCGGACAAACTCCCCGCGCCCATCGACCTGGCGCACAACGTGGCCATGGTGGGCGACGAGGCGCAGGCGCTGCAAGCGGCTTTTGCCAGCCTGGCGCAAGACGCCGAAATGATGCGACAGGTGCTGATGTACCAGAGCGAGACCGGTTTGCGCCGCCACCGTGAAGCTGGCGCCAAATGGTTGTGCCGCTTTGGCACGACCGGCCAGTGGAACCGGGTGATGGTGACGCATGGCGCGCAGCACGGCCTGGCCTGCGTGCTGCGCTCCGTGGCGCGCCCGGGCGATGCCTTGTTGACCGAATCGCTCAGCTACCCCGGGCTGCAGGCGCTGGCGCGCTCTATGCGCTTGCAACTTATCGGCATCGAGACCGACGACCAAGGCATCACGCCCCAAGCCTTGGAGCGTGCGGCCAAGACCTTTGATACCAAGTTTTTGTACTGCGCACCTTCCTTGCACAACCCCACCAGCGCCACCATGAGCATGCAGCGGCGCGAAGCGATTGCCGCCGTGGTGCGCGCGCATGGGCTCTACATCATCGAAGACTGCGTGCACGCCGCGATGCAGGCCGCGCCATTGCCGGCTTTGTCCACTTGGTTGCCGCAGCAGTCGTTTTTGCTCAGTAGTTTTTCCAAAGTACTGGCGCCCGGTTTGCGCGTGGGCTATGTCGAGGCCGCGCCCGAGTGGTTGAGTAAATTTGCAGCCAGCATGCGCGCTGACAGCTGGATGGTGGCGCCGCTGCTGCCCGAAGTGGCTACGCGCTGGTTGGAGAGCGGCGCTATGGAAGCGCTGATTGCGCAGCAGCGCCAGCTGACCCAGGAGCGCCTCAAGGCCGCGCTGCAAATCCTGCACGGGCTGGAGTTTCGCACCGATGCGGAGTACCCGCTGATCTGGCTGCCCCTGCCTGAGCCTTGGCGCGCTGGCCAGTTTGCTGCCGCATTGCGCCAGGCCGGGGTGCTGGTGCGCACCGCGGACCACTTCGCCGTGGGGCGCTCACCGGCGCCGCATGCCATCCGCATCAGCCTGAATGCGCCCGACTCGGTAGCGCAATTGCAAAGTGGCCTGCACATCCTCAAAGCCATGATCGACAACCCGCCTTCGGCGGCCATGGACCCGTGAGCGAAGCCTGCTAACTTTGCCTCAGGCCGTTTAGCGCTGAAGGGCTTGCGCCGGGTTCAAAACGTGAAAGCCTGGCGGCAAAGGTGATTCCAATAAGTCCTTATCGCCGCTGACCAGGTAGGGCAGTCCGGCGGCCAGGGCAGTGGCGATAAACACATCGTCATCCGGATCGCGGCAATAGGCAGTGATGGCGCCAGGTTCAACCCAGCGGGCACTTGCGCCAAAGTCGTGCAGCAGGGCTTCGCGCATGTCCAGGCTCAGGTAACGGTCAAATTTGGGTCGGTGCAAGCGCCAGCGCAACTCGGCAAAGCTGGCTTCGCAAAATACCAAACAACCATGCTGTAACACCTGCTGCACTAATTGGTGCGGCGCGCCTTGGTCGGACAAGGCTGCGCTGATCAGGACATTGGTGTCCAGCACCCAGTCAGTCAGGGGCACGGAGTAGCTCTTGCAGTTGCCGTGTGCCCAGCCCGGCCGCTTTGGCCAGGGCCGCACTCTGGCTCAGGCGGTGTTGCAAGCGATCCGCATAAAACAGGCGCATGGCCTCGTAGTCTTTGGCTGACACCATGACACCGACCACGCGGTCGTGTTTGAGCACCCGCACCGGTTCGCGCTGCGCGGCATCTATAAACTGGCCGAATTGGGTTTTCGCTTGGTTGGCAGTAAAACTTTGCATACCCTCAGTGTAATCGAATTCGTGCCTTTCGTGCGAAACGCGCGGATGGGGCGGACGCTGCGTCAGCCTGGTCTAGGCGGCATCGCCGATCTCGGCAATCATCTCGATTTCAACGCAGGCGCCTAAGGGAATCTGCGCCACGCCAAAGGCGCTGCGGGCATGGGCGCCGCGTTCGCCAAAGACCTGGCCTAGCAATTCGCTGGCGCCGTTGGTCACTACATGCTGCTCGGTGTAGCTGCCGGTGGAATTCACCAGGGACATGAGCTTGACGATGCGCGTGACGCGGTTGAGGTCGCCCACGGCGGCGTGCAGCGAGCCCATCAGGTCGATGGCAATAGCGCGCGCGGCCTGCTGGCCTTCGGCGGTTTGCATAGTGGCGCCCAATTGGCCGACCCAGGGTTGGCCGTCTTTTTTGGCGATATGGCCGCTGATAAACACCAGATTGCCGGTTTGCACAAATGGCACATAGGCCGCAGCTGGCACGGCCACGGGCGGCAGGCTAATGTGTAATTCTTTTAATGTGTCGTAAACATTCATAGCGTCTTGTCCTTCAAGGTGCCGCGCGGGGCGGGCAGGTGTAATTAAACCTCAGCCCGCTGCAGGCGCACACAAGTGCGGCAAGCGCAAGCGCATCCAGGCGCATTGTCGCCCACCGCGCGATGGCAAATCGCTTTAAGATATTTGAATGAATAGGCCGCAAAGCAGGGCAGCGCCTAGCAGCGCGCCGGGGGGAATGATGGCAGTGGCCCTGGTGGCCGGCGCAGCCCTGCAATTGCAACAAAGCGCTTTGTGGCCGCTGGCGCATTACCTCTTCGCCGCGCTGGTGGCCCTTGGGGGCTTACTGCTGCCTTATGTGCTTGGGCGTACCTGGCGGGTGCTGCGTTTTCAGGGGAGGGCAGCTTTGGCGGCCTACATCGTCCCGCTGTGCCTGTGTGCAGTCTTGGGCTTTGCCTGGACCGGCGGGCGCGCCGCCTGGTTTGATGACCACAGGCTAGACCCAGCCCTGGAAGGGCGCGATGTGCAAGTGGTAGGCGTAGTGCGCCAGATGACGCACAGCAACCCCATGGGTTTGCGCTTTCGCTTAGCGCTGGAATCGGCCACGTTGAACGGCCAAGCGGTACGCCTGCCGCCGCGCATAGACCTAGGCTGGTACCGGGGCATGGCACCGCGCAGCGCGCCGGCAGACCTGAGCGATTGGGAGTTGCATAGGCAGCCCCAGGCCATGGTGCCGGGCGAGCGCTGGCGTATGACGGTGCGCGTCAAAGCCCCGCACGGCAGCCTCAATTTTCAGGGCTTTGACTATGAATTGTGGCTCTGGGAGCAGGGGGTGCAAGCCACCGGCTATGTGCGCGCCGGCGCGCGTGATGCGCCGCCGCAGCGCTTGCAGGTCACGCTGGCTTACCCGGTGGAGCGCTGGCGCCAGGGCTTGCGCGAGCGCATTTTTACGGCAGTGCCCGAGCCTGGCCAAGCGGCGCTGATAGCCGCGTTGGTAGTGGGCGACCAATCCGCGTTGGACCAGCAGCAGTGGGCGCTTTTTCGGGCTACCGGGGTGGCGCACCTGGTCAGTATTTCGGGTCTGCACATCACCATGTTTGCTTGGGCTGCGCGCTGGTTGATCAGTTGGCTGTGGCGGCGTTCGCAGCGCTTGTGTTTGTGGTGGCCCGCGCCCTCGGCGGCTTGGGCCGGTGGCTTGCTGGTGGCCTGTGCGTATGCGGTGTTTTCCGGTTGGGGCATACCTGCACAGCGCACGTGCATCATGCTGGCCTGGGTGACGCTTTTGCGCTTGGCAGGTGCCCGCTGGCCTTGGCCTTACGTCTGGATTTTGGCTTTGCTGCTGGTCGTGGTCTATGACCCCTGGTCACTTTTGCAGGCCGGCTTTTGGCTGAGCTTTGTGGCTGTGGCAGTGCTGTTTGCCACCGATGGCCATCCGACGGCGCAGGGCGACGGTGCAATGACAAGCGCAGGCCGCGCCGCGCTGGGTACGCGCAGCGATACAAGCCCCGCCGGACCGGACCCGCGTGACGACTTGTTCACCCGCGATACGCAAGCGCTAGCCACCCCTGGCCCAAGGGCGCATGCTTATGCTTGGCTTAGCACGCTCGGGCAAGGTATGCGCGGCATGCTGCGCGAGCAGGGCACGATAACCCTCGCCCTGGCGCCCTTGAGCATTGCCTTGTTCGGTCAACTATCGGTGGTGGGCTTGCTGGCCAATCTCTTGGCCGTGCCTTGGGTCACTTTGGTGATTACGCCGCTGGCCTTGGCCGGCGTGCTGATCGAGCC
The DNA here is from genome assembly GCA_947503685.1 of Comamonadaceae bacterium. Classification (GTDB taxonomy): domain Bacteria; phylum Pseudomonadota; class Gammaproteobacteria; order Burkholderiales; family Burkholderiaceae_C; genus Allorhodoferax. Next base: position 5,151 of record CANNEW010000157.1, read on the forward strand.
TGTGTGGCTGCTGGCAGCGGCGGCCTGCGGTGGCTGGCTGGCAGTGGTGCAAACCATGGCGCAGTGGCCTTTGGCCGTGCTGGCATTTGCCTTGCCGCCGTGGTGGCTGGCGCTGCCTGCGGGGCTGGGGGCGCTGGTGCTAGCCTTGCCCTTGCCCTGGGCCTTGCGCTGCATGGGCCTGCCCTTGTTGCTGGCACTGGGCGTGTGGCACCCGCCTGCGCCGCCGCCGGGCCAGTTTGAGCTGATTGCCGCCGATGTCGGCCAGGGCAATGCGGTCTTGGTGCGCACCCGCAAGCATGTATTGCTTTACGACGCAGGCCCGCGCTACAGCCTGGATAGCGACGCGGGCCAGCGCGTGCTCGTGCCCATGTTGCAAGCCGGGGTGACGCGCCTGGACCGCCTGATGCTCAGCCACCGCGACACCGACCACGTGGGCGGCGCGGCCAGTGTGCTGGCGATGCAGCCTCAAGCTGAGGTATGGAGTTCGTTGGAGGCTGGACACCTATTGTTGCAAGGACGGACAAGCACGCGCTGCCAGGCCGGGCAAAGCTGGGACTGGGACGGTGTGCGCTTTAGCGTGCTGCATCCCGCCCGCGAGGCTTATAGCGCGCAGAGTGCGCCTAAGCCCAATACCCTGTCTTGCGTGTTGCGCGTGCAGGCCGGGGTTGAGGCTGAAGCTGGCGTGCAGGGGACGCAGCAACAAGGCAGCGCTTTGTTGGCAGGCGATATTGAGCAGGCGCAGGAAGCGCAGTTGTTGGCACGGGCTGCCGCCAGCCCATCGGATGCGGCGCTGGGTGCAGACGTGCTGCTGGTGCCGCACCACGGCAGCAAAACTTCAAGCAGTGCGCAGTTCCTAGCGGCAGTGCATCCGCAAACCGCGGTAGTTCAGGCGGGCTACCGCAACCGCTATGGGCATCCGGCACCAGTGGTACTGCAGCGCTATGCCGACCTGGCCCAAAACTATGCGCCGGGTACCCCGCTGCAATGGGTGGACACGCCGCATTGCGGCGCCTTTTTATGGCAGTCTTGGCAGCCTGCCAACAGCCAGTGTGCGCGCAAAGTTTTGCAGCGCTATTGGCACCACCGCGTGCCTTGAGCTGCCCGCAGCCCAGCAGTCTAGGGAAGGTTTGCAGTACCCGCTGGCAACTGCGCTTGAACCGCATGCCCTAGTTCAATCACCGCCATGGCGTAATAACTGCTCCAGTTGTAGCGGGTCACTACATAAAAATTGTCGGTGCCGACCACGTAGCTGGCGGGAGCCTCATTACCGTTAACCAATTCGATCAGTGCCAGTTGGCCCGTGTGTTGCAAGGCTTGCGGTGGCAGCAGCGCACCACGCTCGGCCATCTGCGCGGGGGACATGCTGGGCAGAATATCTTTTTCGAGCAGGGCGGGCAGGTCCAGGCGCGCGGCATCTAGTTGTACCGGGTAGTGCGTGGGCATGCCGACTTTCCAGCCGAAGGCCGCTAGGTAGTTGGCTACCGAGCCGATGGCATCTGTGCTGTTGTCAAACAAATCTATTTGGCCATCGGCGTCAAAGTCCACGGCGTATTTTTGCCAGCTAGAGGGCATGAACTGCGCGATACCCCTAGCACCGGC
>CANNEW010000158.1 GCA_947503685.1 Comamonadaceae bacterium
TAGCTGACAACATCGCTTACGGCGAGCAAGACCGCGCTGGCGTCAGCGATGCGGCCATCGCTGCTGCAGCGCGCGCCGCCGAGGCCACGGAATTCATCGAAAAATTACCTCTGGGTTTTGCCACCCGGCTGGGCGAGCGCGGACAAAAACTCTCCGGCGGGCAGCGCCAGCGCCTGGCTCTGGCCCGTGCGATTTTGAAAGACCCGCCGATCTTGGTGCTGGACGAAGCCACCAGCGCGGTGGACAACGAAACCGAAGCGGCCATCCAGCGTTCGCTGGAGGTGGTCAGCCAGAACCGCACGACCATCGTCATCGCCCACCGCCTGTCCACGGTGCGCCAGGCGCATTGCATCCATTTGATGGAAGCCGGGCGCATTGTGGAAAGCGGAACCCATGAGGAGTTGCTGGCCCGGGCCGGCGCCTATGCGGCGCTGTGGCGCTTGCAAACCGGCGAGCGCTAAGCTTTCTGGGCTCCTGGTTACGATGAGAGGCGCTCAGACTTGCTTGACATACGGGCCTAAAACGAGAAATATGCGCCCGGTGGACATTTTGCGCTTTTGCGGGGGCACGCCCCGAGGGCTGATAGCAGAGGTGATCCAATGAAAAAATGTCGCTGCATGGTCTTATGCAGCATGCTTACCCAGACGTGAAAAAGGAATTTTCTATGAGCAAAATGGAAGACCTGCTGCGCCAGCAAGCGCAGATTGCTGCCGCCATTGAGGCTGAAGTGATACGTTCCAGGGACGAGGCAGCCAGAGGTGCGGCCCAGGGCCAGTACGAGATGGCGGTGCTGATGCACTTCGCGCGTGGCGTGCCTAAAAACTACCCCGAAGCCATGAAGCTATACAAATTGGCTGCAGCCCAGGGGCTCAGTGAGGCGCAGCTCAACCTGGGCCTGATGTTTGAAAACGGGCAGGGCACTTCCGAAGATTTTGTTCAGGCCCTCAATTGCTACAAACAAGCGGCCACCCATGGCAATGGCGAGGCGCAGTGGCGTTTGGGAATGCTCTGCGAAGAGGGCAAGGGCGCCAAGCAGGACTTTCAGGCCGCCATGCAGTGCTACAAAATGGCCGCAGCCCATGGCGTGGCCGAGGCACAATTTGCCATCGGCCTGATGTATGAAAACCACCACGGCGTGGAGCGCGACTATGCCAAGGCGGCCGATTGGTACAAACAGGCCGCAGCCCAGGGCAATGCAGAGGCCCAAACCCGGCTGGGCCAGATCTATGAACGCGGTGTTGATATCAAACAGGACTTTGCGCAGGCCATGCATTGGTTTCGCAGCGCAGCCGATGCGGGGCATGCACCTGCGCAACTGCATGTGGGCTTGTTATACGAACACGGGCAGGGCGTGAAAGAGGATGTGCACCAGGCGCTGCACTGGTTCAAACTGGCTGCGTCCCAAGGCAATGCCGATGCGCAGACCAAGATGGGCTTTATGTACAGCAATGGCCGCGGCGTTAAACAAGATTACCACCAGGCCATGGACTGGTACCGGCTGGCTGCCGAAAAAGACCATGCCGGTGCCTTGTCCAACCTCGGATTTATGTACGAGCATGGGCAGGGCGTAGAGGAAGACGAGGCCCGCGCGCTCACCTATTACGTTCGGGCGGCTAAGAAAGGCGATGCCTATGCCATAAAGAACCGCGATCTGATAATGGCACACCGCGCTGAACACGAGGCACAGCAGGTGGCTCTGGAAGCACAAAAAGCAGCGTAGGAGGCGCAGAAGCCCGCCAAGTAGTTTGCGCTTCGCTCCAAGGGGCCAAGGCTGAATAGGCCAGAATAGGGTTGGCGTATCAATGCGTCGACCTATACACAAGCCTTTGGAGATTTCGATGGACACGCAAGCCCAAACCAATCAATTTGCACTGCTCGGGCAGCGCCGTTTTGGCCCCTTCTTCTGGACGCAGTTCAGCGGCGCGGGCAATGACAATGTATTCAAGTTCGCGTTTACCGTGATGGTCACCTACCAGTTGCAGGTAGCTTGGCTGCCCCCTGCGCTGGCTGGTTTGGTGATAGGTGCTTTGTTCATCCTGCCCTATATATTGTTTTCCGCCACCAGCGGACAGATTGCCGACCGTTGGGACAAAGCCCGTCTGATGCGCCTGGTCAAAAACCTGGAAATCGCCATTATGCTGCTGGCCGCATACGGCTTCGTGGCGCAACATGCCGGGATATTGCTGGCATGTACTTTTTTGATGGGTTGCCATTCCACCTTGTTCGGCCCGGCCAAGTTCGCTTATTTGCCGGAAGTCTTGCAAGAGCGCGAACTGGTGGGCGGCAACGGCATGGTGGAGATGGGTACTTTTGTCGCCATCTTGTTGGGCAATATGGTGGGCGGCCTGTTGGTTGCCATCCCCGACATCGGACAGTCAGCAGCGGCAGCAGCTTGCGTGCTTTTTGCGGTCTTGGGGCGAATCGCCGCAGCTTTCATTCCGGCCACCCCAGCGCGCCTGCAAGGCCAAGCCATGAATTGGAACCCGTTTACCGAAACCGCCGCCAATTTGCGATTGGCTGCGGCGGACCCCGTGGTCTTCCGCTCCATGCTGGGCATTAGCTGGATGTGGTTTTTCGGCGCCGTATTTCTCAGCCAGTTCCCTTCGTTTGCCAAAACCGTGCTGCATGGCGACGAGCAAGTTGCGTCGCTGCTGCTGATCGTGTTCTCGGTGGGTGTGGGCATCGGTGCGCTGCTGTGTGAAAGCCTCAGCCGCAAAGGCGCGGGCCTGGGGCTGGGCCTGGTGCCGCTGGGTGCGGCGGGTATGAGTGTGTTTGCGGTGGACTTGTATTTCGCATCGCATACCTTGGCGCCTTCGGCTTTGATGGGCGTCAGTGACTTTGTAGCCCAAAGCGTGCATTGGCGCGTGATGGCTGATTTGCTGTTTATGAGCCTATTTACCGGCCTGTTCAGCGTGCCCATGTATGCGCTGATCCAACAGCGCAGCCAGGTGACGCACCGTGCGCGCATCATCGCGGCCAACAATATTCTCAATGCGCTGTTCATGGTGGTCAGCGCCGTGTTGGCCGGAGCCTTGCTGGGGGCGGGCTTGACGATTCCGGATGTGTTTTTGCTGACAGGCCTTGTAAACGCCCTGTTTGCGACCTATGTATGTGTCAAGGTGCCTGCCTATTGGCAGGATTTGCGCGCCATGCTGGGCCGGACCTCCTAGGCGCAGATGAAATCGGAAATTTAGTTATGCAATGGTTGCTTCGTGCTTTTTTGTTGTTGCTCGGCCTGGGCTTTATGCTGGCCTTGCTGTGCATGGCGGCACTGATGTTTGTTTTCTCACTGCTGCGTTGGCTGTTTACCGGGCGCAAACCGCAGGTGGTCCTCATCATGGACAGCTACAAAAGATGGCAGCAAAAAGCCCCCTGGCAGGCGCGGCAAAGCGATAGCGCAGACATCATCGACGTGCAGGGGCGCGATATTGAGCCCAGCCAGGGCCGTTTGCCACCGACCGACAAAAAAGACTGAATTGCGCGCCCTGGCTAGGCAAAGGCCTCAGAAACCATCGCCTTGCAATGGCATGGGCTGCAAATCCAGCCCCACCACGCGGCGCTCGTCAAATACAAAGCAGCCGCCTTGGTAGTGCTTGGCATCGGTTTCCTCAAAGTATTTGAGGATGCCGCCTTCGAGCTGGTAGACATGCTCCAGCCCTTCCTCGCGCATCAAGATGGCGGCTTTTTCGCAGCGTATGCCGCCGGTGCAAAAACTCACCACCGTCTTATCTTGCAGCGATGCTTTGTGCGCCCGAAAAGCCTCGGGGAATTCGGTGAACTTGTGGATGCGCCAATCCAGCGCACCGCTAAAGGTGCCTTCATCCACCTCAAAGGCATTGCGCGTATCCAGCGTGACCACCGGGCGACCCGCATCGTCCACGCCAGCCTCCAGCCAGCGCCGCACGGTGGCGGCACTGACCGCTGGAGCCCGGCCCGCCGCCGGTTGAATCGCCGGATGGTTCATGCGGATGATTTCATTTTTCACCTTGACCAGCATTTTTTTGAAAGGCTGCATATCGGACCAACTCTCTTTGGGCGCCAGCGGCGCAAAGCGTGCGTCGCTTTGCAGTTGCGCCACAAAACTGCGTACCTGCTCGGCCTGTCCGGCCAGAAACATATTGATGCCTTCATGGGCCAGCAATATCGTGCCCTTGAGCTGCAAGCCCAGCGCGCGGCTATGCAATGTGTCCCGCAGCGCCACCGCATCGGGCAGCGGCGTGAACAGATAGGCAGAGATATTGAGGATGCTGGGCATGGGGATAGGGTTGGCGCCGGGCAATGCTGACGCTACCTGTATTTTCGGTTAAGAGCGCAGACGGTGCGCTTAAGTACCCGGCTCGGCCTTGGGGTCGGCGCGGCGCAGCAAGTCCAGCGGATTGACATTTGATACCAGCAGGCAAGCCAGCACAATCAATCCACCGCCTGCGGCCATAGCCAGGCTGGTGGCTTCGCCCAGTAGCAGCACCGACCAGAGCACACCAAAGCCGGTGCTCATAAAGTTGGCCGTCATCGACGCCATGGGCGGCACATGCTGCATGATGCGCATAAACATCCAATAGGCCAGGCCCGAGGTGGCGATACCCAGCACGCTGACAGCGGCCAGTGCGCTTAGGTTGAAATGGGCTTGCGGAAAATCATATACCGCACCTGGAAACAGCAGCAGCACCGAGGCGGCATGCATACCGGCCGTGATAGCCAGCGGCTCCATGCGCGTGGTGGCGCGTTTGAGGTAGGGCGTGGCGATGCCGGATAAGGCCGCCGCGCCCAAACAGGTCAGGGCCGAGAGCATGAGCTCTGCGCTCGGGTGTGCTGGCCCCAGTCGCACCACCAATGCTGCGCCGGCCAGGCCCAGCAGGCATCCGGCTAATTTTCCGCGCGTCAACACTTCTTCGCCCAGCCAGGCCGAGGCAAATGCGCCAAATAACACCGAGGTGACGGATATCAGCGCGCCATAACCACCGGGCAAAAACAAGGCGGCTTGCGAATACAAGGCGTGCGGCCCGGCCACGGCCAGAAAGCCGATAAACATCAACTCCTTCCAATGCTCTGTGGGCCAGCGGTGCTTGAGCGCGCGCATGATGATCGCCAGCATCAATGTGCCCAAAGTCATGCGTAGCCAGGGCGAAAAATTCGGCCCCAGTTGTGGCACTGCAATACGGGTCAGGATGAAGGAGGCGCCCCACAGCGCAGAGAGGCAGGTCAGTTGCAGCAGGTATTTGGCTTGCACGGCGCTTGCCTAAGCGGGACTCATCGCCAATTAGGCCGCCTGCGCACGCAAACTTTCCAGCGCTTCGTCCAGCGCCGCAGCATCGGCAACGCTGGCGATAAAGGCCTTGCAGGCCGGTATTGCGCTAGCCCCCTCAGCCTTGAGCTGGGCCATCACCTGGGCCGCCTCTTTCGGGTTGGCAAAGCCGGTGCTTTGCAAGAGCAGCGCGCCTTTGGCATCGAGCAGCTTGAAGTAAAACTGCCCGTCACTCTCGCGGTATTGTTTGAAGGCCGCGCTAGCAGTTTTGGCCGCTTTAGCGGGGCCGCCAGTGCTTTGCGCGGCCAGGCCGCGCAGGCCCACCGCCTGGCGCAAGCGCGCCATAAAGGGCGTGGCCACCGCCCGCGCTTTGATAGCGCCTTGCAGCAGCATCGCCTCCACTTCTTGTGGATGCTCCATCAGGTGCTGGTAGCGTGCGCGCATGGGCGCAATCTCTTGGTCAATGCGCGCATACAGCTTTTCTTTGGCAGCGGCCCAACTGATGCCTTGGGCAAATTCCTGCGCAAAAGCGGCGGTTTCCTCGGGGCTGGCAAAGGCTTGGTAAATCTGAAACAGGGCCGAGCCTTCGGTGTCTTTGGGCTCGCCCGGCGCGCGCGAATCGGTCTTGATATTGGCTATCAGTTTTTGCAACTGCGCGCTGCTGGCAAACAGGGGGATGGTGTTGTCATAGCTCTTGCTCATCTTGCGGCCATCCAAGCCTGGCAAGGTGGCCACGCTTTCTTCGATGGACGCTTGCGGCGCTACAAAATGTTCGCCATAGCGGTGGTTAAAACTGTGCGCCATGTCGCGCGCCATTTCGATGTGCTGTACCTGGTCGCGCCCCACCGGCACATGGTGGGCGTTGAACATCAAAATGTCCGCACCCATCAGCACCGGGTACATAAACAGGCCGGCGCTGACATCGGTGTCCGGGTCGGTGCCGGCGGCGGTGTTTTTGTCTACCGAGGCTTTGTAGGCATGGGCGCGGTTAAGAATACCTTTGCCGGTCACGCAGGTTAAAAACCAGGTCAGCTCGGGGATTTCCGGGACGTCAGACTGGCGGTAAAACACCACGCGTTGGGGGTCTAAACCAGCAGCTAGCCAACTAGCGGCAATTTCCAGCGTGCTGCGCTGGATGCGTGCCGGTTCATCAATTTTGATAAGCGCGTGGTAGTCGGCCAGAAAGTAATAGCTCTCCACGCCGGGCCGCAAGCTCGCTTGCACCGCGGGGCGTATGGAGCCCACGTAGTTGCCCAAGTGCGGTGTACCCGAGGTGGTGATGCCGGTTAAAAAACGAACAGTACTCATGGTGTTTTTGACGAAAGGCCCAACAAATTAAACCGGAGCGCCGCCGCTTTGCAGCAGGGCGCGCAAGGGGCTGAGCAGTACCTCCAGGGCTTCAAAGCTCAGGCCCATCAAAGGCAGCATCCAAAACGTGTTAATCACCTTGGTCAGCACCAGCGCCATCACAATAAAAAAGCCCCAGGGCTC
>CANNEW010000159.1 GCA_947503685.1 Comamonadaceae bacterium
TGGCGCGCAAAAATTTCGGCTGCGGCTCATCGCGCGAGCATGCGCCCTGGGCGCTGGACCAATATGGTTTTCGCGCGATCATTGCGCCGAGCTTTGCCGATATCTTTTTCAATAACTGTTTCAAGAACGGGCTTTTACCCATCGTGTTGCCGGAGTCGGTGGTGGACAGCCTGTTTAGCGAGACCCTGGCCTTTCCTGGCTTCACGCTGACCGTCGATTTGGAACGCCAATGCGTCATCCGCCCGCAAGGAGATGAAATTGCCTTTGAAGTGCAGGCCTTTCCTAAGTTCTGCCTGCTCAATGGCCTAGACGATATAGGTCTGACGCTGCGCAACGCCGAAAAAATTCGCGCCTTTGAAGCGCAGCGCCTGGCCACCAAGCCCTGGTTGGCGCACACCATGTAAAAACCCGTAGAAGAAAGTACATACATGAAAATCGCAGTCCTGCCAGGTGACGGTATAGGAACCGAAATTGTGGCCGAGGCCATCAAGGTGCTTAAAGCCCTGTCCCTGCCCTTCACCATGGAAAGCGCGCCTGTCGGTGGCGCCGCCTATGAGTCGCACGGTCACCCGCTGCCCGATTCGACTTTGCAATTGGCCAAAGACGCCGATGCCATTTTGTTCGGCGCGGTCGGCGACTGGAAATACGACACGCTCGAGCGCGCCCTGCGGCCCGAGCAAGCCATTTTGGGCCTACGCAAACACCTGGGTTTGTTTGCCAATTTCCGCCCCGCTATTTGCTATGAGCAACTAGTGAATGCATCCAGCCTCAAGCCGGAATTGATCTCGGGCCTGGATATCCTCATCATCCGCGAACTGACTGGCGACATATATTTTGGCCAACCACGCGGTCGGCGTACCGCCATGGATGGCCACTTTCCCGGCGCCGAAGAAGCCTTCGACACCATGCGCTACTCCAAGCCCGAAATTGAGCGCATCGCCCACGTAGCGTTTCAAGCTGCCCGCACCCGCAAAGCCGCGGGCAGCGAAGGTCGCGTCACCAGCGTGGACAAAGCCAACGTGCTGGAAACCTTCCAGTTCTGGAAGGACGTGGTCAGCGAAGTCGGCAAAGAGTACCCCGATATTGCGCTGGACCACATGTACGTGGACAACGCCGCCATGCAACTGGTCAAGCAGCCCAAGCGCTTTGACGTGGTGGTGACCGGCAATATGTTTGGCGACATCCTGAGCGACGAAGCTTCCATGCTGACCGGCTCCATCGGCATGCTGCCTTCGGCCAGCCTCAATAGCCGCAACCAAGGTCTGTACGAGCCCAGCCACGGCAGCGCGCCCGATATCGCCGGTCAGGGCGTGGCCAACCCGCTGGCCACCATCCTGAGCGCCGCCATGATGCTGCGCTTTAGTCTCAAGCAGCCTGAGGCCGCCGCCCGCATCGAAAAAGCCGTGGACGCCGTGTTGACGCAAGGTCTGCGTACCCCCGATATATACAGCCCCGGGACATCCAAGGTCGGTACGCGCGAGATGGGCGATGCGGTGGTGAAAGCTTTGGGCTAAGAGCGGTCCACTAAGGGCTGCACTCCATAGGCCCGCATGGCTGAAGCCACTTGCGCTTGCTCCGTGGTTTCCTCTGCATAGAGTTGGTAACTTGGCGCAAAAATTGGCTCACACTGCGTGGCGCGGATAACTATGACACTGCGAATGGGAAAACGCGGGCCTGCCATGGCGGTCAAAGGCGTGGCCCATTTTTCATAATCCATCTCCTGGGGGCGAACATTTTGGGCAATTCCCGAGACCTTAAAACCCTTTTGAACAAAAATATCTAAAAAGCTCACGCAAACACGCGGGTTGGCCAAAATATTTCGCACACTGCTTGGTGACGCGATATTGGCGATGAGCAGATGTTCACTGTCAGAGAATGTAAATATTTCTTTAGGCGACACATTGGGCTGGCCTTGGGCATCAACGGTTGCAAGCCAACAAAGCATGCTCTTTCGGGCGCAAGCTAGGGTTTCAGGGCTAAGCATAGTGGTCCAGTTCAAAAATAAATTTGCCGGCATTCGGCGTAAGGCAGGATAGCCACAACACCTTACTGTTCGAGAATTTTTGCGCAGTTCATTTCCATATTAACAAGCAAATAGCGTCTCCGCCACGAGGCCCTTAAATCGGATTGCGTGCTTTGCCGCTCCATCCCAAGAACAGATCCTATCAACCTGTAAGCCAGCCCTCAGCCAAGGAAGTTACAATCTTTTCATGTTTTTCGCCAACCTGTTCACCTTGAACCCCGCCCTGGCCCCTGCGGCCCGGGTAGGTGCGCGCGCAATCATCACCAAAACCACGACCGGCTGAGACAGCCCGGTTCGTCGTGCGCCCCCCGGCCAGACGAGCCGGGAAAACAGTCAGGTCACATACTGTTTTTTGAAAGGGTAAAGCAATGCGTAAGTTAGTAGGATTGGTCGGCTGGCGTGGCATGGTCGGCTCGGCGTTGATGGATCGGATGCAGACAGAAGGCGACTTTGACCTGATCGAACCCCTGTTTTTCTCCACCTCCAACAGCGGCGGCGCAGCGCCCGTCGTTGCCAAGAACGAAACCATCTTGCAGGACGCCTTCAATCTAGACGCCCTCCAACGTTGCGACATCATCATTACCGCCCAGGGTGGCGATTACACCACCGAGGTTTACCCCCAACTGCGCGCCCGCGGCTGGCAAGGCTATTGGATTGATGCAGCTAAAACTCTGCGCATGAAAGATGATGCGGTCATTATTCTGGACCCGGTGAATCGACCTGTGATCGACGCCGCATTGGCGCGCGGCGTGAAAGACTATATCGGCGGCAACTGCACCGTTAGCTGTATGTTGATGGGACTGGGCGCCCTTTTCAAGGCCGATTTGGTGGAATGGATGACTGCCACCACCTACCAGGCAGCCAGCGGCGGCGGCGCGCAGCATATGCGCGAACTGCTGACCCAAATGGGAACGCTCAACAGCGCGGTGCGCGCCCAATTGGACAACCCTTCCAGCGCGATTTTGGATATCGACCGCCAGATCGCCGCTACCCAGCGCGGACTGAGCGCTGAGGAAACCAAAAACTTCATGGCACCGCTGGCCGGCAGCCTGATCCCCTGGATCGACAGCGACCGGGGCGATGGAACGAGCCTGGAAGAGTGGAAAGGCGGTGCCGAGACCAATAAGATCTTGGGATTCCAGAACCAGCCGGTACCGATCGACAGTATTTGCGTGCGCGTCGGTGCCATGCGCTGCCACAGCCAGAGCCTGACTATCAAAATGAAGCGCGATGTGCCCTTAGCTGACATTGAAGATATGCTGGAAAATGACAATGCCTGGGTGCGTTTGGTGGCGAATAACCGTATGGACAGCGTGCACCACTTAACGCCTGTGGCCGTCACTGGCACCATGGATATTGCGGTCGGCCGGGTACGCAAGCTGGCCATGGGACCGCAGTATCTGGGGGCCTTCACGATCGGCGACCAACTGCTATGGGGCGCTGCCGAACCGCTGCGACGCATGTTGCGCATACTTCTGGAAGCCTAATTCGCGACCTCCGCGAGCAGTATTTCATCTTTTAAACAAAAACCATCGAGGCTGCCAGTAGCTCATTCCAACTATTTTTTTCCATACATAATGATCATGGATATATTTTTGATCATTATCTAGTGGCAATCGAAAATTGAGGGGCTAATCATGGGCTGGACGCGCTCTTTGGCGGTAAATCTGCCACTGGCCATTTTCTGGTTCAGCGGCGTGCTGTCTGCAGGCATTGCTAATGCACTTACGCTGGCGCCCATCGCAGTGCGGTCCTACCTTGGACAAAACCTGGTGGCGGAGATCGAGGTGTTCAACCTCATGCCGCAGGAAGAGCTAAGCCTTAAAGCGCGCATAGCCGATGCAAAAACATTTTTTGATCTGAACATGGACTACAACCCGTCCATCGGCGACGTAAACATCGAATTACTACGTCGCCCCAGTGGGACGCGCTTCATTAAGCTGCGCAGCCTACGCCCCATTGCCGAGCCCTTTGTCGATCTGGTTATTGAAGTGTCTTCCAGCGCTGCCCATTTGGTACGCCCCTACCGTCTGCTATTGGATCTCCCGCCGCTAGATGATGGCCTTGTACCGACACCCGATGTAGCAGAGCGCATTGCGCCCTCTAGCACCGCTGCGCTTGGCGCAGTGCTGACCTTAGAAGCCACAGCCCTGCCGCCTGCCAGCACAAACCAATTAGCAGGTGCACAAACCAAAAAACGCACTGCAGCAAACCGCGGAGAATCGCCCAGCAGAGCAAAAAGTATGCAAAAACCCAATGCACCGAGCCCGACGGATACCCAAAATACGGCTATAGCCGCTGTAGCGCCAATTACCGCACCCCTTCCAAACGCGTCGCAAGTTGAGACAACGCCAGCGTCCAATATTTCGGAAAAAGTAGCGTCCAGCCCTGCCCCAGGGGGAGCGGAGACCAGTTTTCTGGGCCCGGTACCTGAAACACTGTCAGATGCATTGCGTGTACTCTTCATTGGCCTCGGTGCCTTGGGCGCGGGAGCCGGAGCGGTTTTTTGGGCCCGCAAGCGCAAACCACACAAAGCACAAGCACCAGCGCCTGCTGCCGCAGAGAACAAGCTGGCCCATTGGACTACGAACACAGAGGCCAATAGCGCGGCCTATGGCGGCGGCCCAGTGGTAACCAGCGTATCCAACGGGCAGATGCAGGCGCAGCACACCATGTTGGCCACCGAGTTGGATCCCTTAGCGGAGGCAGACGTCTATTTGGCCTACGGCAAAGACGAGCCAGCGGAAGAAATATTACGCGAAGGCTTGGCCCAAGACCCCAAACGCGTGGCGATCCATCTGAAGTTGGCGGAAATCTATGCCGCTCGCCAGGACAGCACCAAATTCGCCATTTGCGCAAACCAAGTGCAAGCGCTGGCAGGCTCCGAGAGTACGGCTTGGGCTCAGATTCAGGCGCTAAGGCAATCCATGGAGCCGGACAATCCACGCCACCCCAATACGGCTGCGGTGGGCCCGCTAGCCAAGAATGCCAGTGCCGCGCCCGTCATAGACCCCGTGCTATCCTTCACCGAGGGTGGAGAAGGCGTCGCCGCAGGCGCAAAAGCCCAAGTATCCGACCCCATGTCATTTGACTTGGACGCGCTGTCACTGGATGTGTCAGCTTCACCTTCTCGGCAGACGAAAAGCTTTTCAGAGCAGTTGGACACCTCCATGGAATTGGCACAACAATTTATCGAAATCGGCGAGCTTCAAGGCGCGCGCAGCCTCTTGGACGAAGTCATTACCAAGGGTTCTGACGCCCAGCGTAAAAAAGCCCTAACCATGATGGCAAAACTCAAGTGATGCACCTCTCGGCTTGCCGCATCAGGGCCTAACGATGCGCATGGTTTTGGGCCTAAGCTATAACGGCTTGCCCTATCAAGGGTGGCAAAGTCAGTCCTCCGGGCTTACCGTGCAGGACCGACTGGAAGCCGCGCTAGCGGCATTCACCGGCGCGCGCATTTCCACGCTGTGCGCCGGACGCACCGACGCAGGGGTGCACGCCCTGATGCAGGTAGTGCATTTTGAAAGCCCGGTTGATCGAAGCAACCACGCCTGGGTGCGCGGCACCAATAGCAAGTTGCCCAGCGATATCGCCGTTGAATGGGCCCTGCCCGCGCCGCCAGATTTTCACTGCCGCGCCAGCGCGCAGAGCCGGCGCTATGCCTATGTGCTGCGCCAGTCCGAAGTGCGGCCCACTCTGGAAGCGGGCCGCGTAGGATGGAGCTTTAGGCCGCTGGACGGCGCCGCCATGTGCCGGGCGGCTGCTTACCTGCTGGGGGAACACGATTTCAGCTCTTTTCGCGCCTCGGAATGCCAGGCGGTCTCGCCGGTCAAAAACCTGCTGCGCATCGACATGGTGCAACGCGGCGCCTATTGGCGTTTCGACTTCGAGGCGAGCGCCTTTTTGCACCACATGATCCGTAACATCATGGGCTCCCTGGTTCGCGTGGGCCAGGGCCTAGAACCACCGCAGTGGATGGATACGGTCTTGCAGACGCGCGACCGCAAGCAGGCCGCACCCACTTTTTCCCCGGCAGGGCTGTATTTTCTGGGCCCCCGTTATGCCCCCCACTTCGGCATGCCCGAACACACTCCTGCGTATGATTGGCTGCCATGAACACCCACGTCCCCGCACAACGCACCCGCATTAAGGTTTGCGGTCTGACCCGCGAGCAAGACGTGCGGACCGCGGTCGCAGCCGGCGTCGACGCCATAGGCTTTGTGCTGTACGCCAAAAGCCCGCGTGCCGTCAACGCAGAGCGTGCCGCCCAGCTGGCGCAGTTGCTGCCGCCCTTCATTACGCCAGTGCTGCTGTTTGTCAATCCTGAACCCGGCGATGTCGCCGCCGCTTGTGCCTTGATACCCACGGCGCTGCTGCAGTTACATGGCGACGAAAGCCCCCAAACCTGCACCCTGCTGGCGGGCGCCGATAAGCGCCCTTTTTTGCGCGCCGCGCGCATTCCCACCGGCCCGGCAGGGGCGGACTTTGACCTCGTAAAATATGCGCTCGATTACTCCCACGCCCAAGCCATCCTGCTCGACGCCCATGTCGAGGGATTCGGCGGCGGCGGTAAGGCATTCAATTGGTCACTGCTTCCTCCAAGCGTCAACGCTCACCTCGTCTTGAGTGGTGGACTCACTGCTGCAAACGTGGGCGACGGCATCGCCCTGCTACGGCCGCGC
>CANNEW010000160.1 GCA_947503685.1 Comamonadaceae bacterium
AAAACGGCACCCGCAGGTGCCGTTTTTACTGCAAAGCAGCAGACTATTTACGCTGCGCTTTCACCTTCAAACGCCAGGCGTGCAGCAACGGCTCGGTGTAGCCGCTGGGTTGCGCCAGGCCTTTGAACACCAGGTCGGTGGCGGCTTTGTAGGCCTTGGAGGTCTTGAAATTACCGGCCATGGGCTGGTACAGCGGGTCACCCGCGTTTTGCCCGTCCACCACCGCAGCCATGCGCTCAAAAGTGGCTTGCACTTGCTTTTTGGTGACGATGCGGTGCAGTAACCAGTTGGCAATATGCTGGCTAGAAATGCGCAGCGTGGCGCGGTCTTCCATCAGGCCGATGTTGTGGATGTCAGGCACTTTGGAGCAGCCCACGCCCTGGTCGATCCAGCGCACCACATAGCCCAAAATCCCCTGCACATTGTTGTCCAGCTCTTGCTGTTTTTCTTTCTCGCTCCAGCCGGTGTCGGTGGCCACGGGAATGGTCAGCATGTCATTGAGCAAACCAGCGCGTACTTTGCGCAAGTCCACGGTTTCAAGTTGCTTTTGCACATCGCTGACCAGCACCTGGTGGTAGTGCAGGGCGTGTAGCGTGGCGGCGGTGGGGCTTGGCACCCAAGCGGTATTGGCACCGGCTTTGGGGTGCACGAATTTTTGCTCGACCATGGCCTTCATTAGGTCCGGCATGGCCCACATACCTTTACCGATCTGCGCTTTGCCGCGCAGGCCGCAGGCCAGTCCGGTGAGCACATTGCTGCGCTCGTAAGCCGCGATCCAGGGCGTGGCTTTCATCTCGGCTTTGCGGATCATGGGGCCGGCGTGCATGGCGGTGTGTATCTCGTCGCCGGTGCGGTCTAAAAAGCCGGTGTTGATAAAAGCCACGCGGCTGCGTGCGGCGGCGATACTGGCTTGCAGGTTGATGCTGATGCGGCGCTCTTCGTCCATGATGCCCAGCTTGACGGTGCTTTCGGGCAGACCCAGCAAGGCCTCTACGCGGCCAAACAATTCATCGGCAAAAGCTACTTCGGCAGGGCCGTGCATCTTGGGCTTAACGATATACACCGAGCCTTTGCGCGAGTTGCGCACCAGGCCGGCAGCGGCATCGGCCTTGGTGCGTTGCAGGTCGTGGATGGCGATGGCGGTAGTGACCACCGCGTCCAAAATGCCTTCGGGGATTTCATGGATGCTGCCGTCTTTGGCGGTGTAGGTGATAGCCGGGTTGCTCATCAAATGGCCCACGTTGCGCACAAACAGCAACGAGCGGCCATGCAGCACTAAGGGCTTGCCGTCCGCGCCGGTATAGACGCGGTCGGGGTTGAGCCCGCGCACAAAGCTTTTGCCGCCTTTGTTTACGGTCTCGGTGAGCGTGCCCTGCAAGATGCCCAGCCAGTTACGGTAGGCCAGCACTTTGTCCTGGGCATCCACCACGGCGACCGAGTCTTCCAGGTCCAGGATGGTGGAAAGCGCTGCTTCCATCACCACGTCATACACACCTGCGGCATCGGTTTTACCAATGGCGGTGGCGCGGTCAATCAGGATGTCCAGGTGCAAACCGTTGTGCTCCAACAGCACAGAGGACGGCGCTTTGGCCATGCCTTGAAAGCCCTTGAACTGCGCTGGTAGGGCCAAGCTGGTGTTGCTGCCGTCTTTCAGGGCCACAGCCAGCTTGCCGTTTTTCACGCTATAGGCCAGGCTGTCTTTATGCGAGCCTTTGCGCAACGGCGCCACTTCGTCGAGCAGTTTGCGCGCATAGGCAATGACTTTTTTGCCGCGCTTGGAGTTGTAGGGCCTGCCGCTGGGGCTGAGCTTGGTGGCGCCGCCGTCTTCGGAAATCACGTCGGTGCCGTAGAGCGCGTCATACAAGCTGCCCCAGCGTGCATTGGCGGCGTTGAGGGCGTAGCGCGCATTGAGCACCGGCACCACCAACTGAGGGCCTGCTTGGATAGCCAGTTCGGCATCCACGTTTTTCGTGATGATGCGTGACTTGGCCGGCAGTGGCGCCAAATAGCCAATGTCTTTCAAGAACGTTTGGTAGGCTCTCATGTCGGCAATCGGGCCGGGATGGGCTTGGTGCCACGTGTCGATTTCGCTTTGCAAACGGCCACGCTCGGCCAGCAGGGCAGCGTTCTTGGGCGCCAGATCGGCCACGATGGCGTTAAAGCCTTTCCAGAATCTGGCCGGCTTGACGCCGGTGCCGGGCAGCACTTCAGTGTCGATAAAGTTTTGCAAAATGGTGGCGACATGCAGTCGGCCAATAGTGGTGCGGGCGGTGGCCATAGGGGCTCCTTGGAAACAGACAGGGAATAGCGCGCGTAATAAATTACACGGTACCCCACTCTATTCGATACTTTGGCGCATACTATGGTGCTAAAAAGCAATCCATTCGTGACAAAAATGAATACATCCAAGCCTCTGCCACTGTCTGGCATCCGCGTTGTCGAGTTCACCCACATGGTCATGGGGCCCACTTGCGGGATGGTGCTGGGCGATATGGGCGCCGATGTGGTCAAGGTGGAGCCGCTGGCTGGCGACAGCACGCGCAAGCTGCTGGGGGTAGGCGCTGGTTTTTATCCGCTGTTTAACCGCAATAAGAAAAGTATTGCCCTGGACCTGGAAAGCGCCACGGGCCGAGAAGTGGTAGCGCGCTTAGTGGCGCGGGCGGACATCGTCAGCGAGAACTTCAAACCCGCGACCATGGAAAAACTGGGGCTGGACTACGCCACTTTGTCGGCGCGCCATCCGCGCCTGATCTATGTCAGCCACAAAGGCTTTTTGCCCGGCCCCTACGAGCACCGCACCGCCTTGGACGAAGTGGTGCAAATGATGGGTGGCCTGGCCTATATGACGGGCCGGCCCGGCGACCCGCTGCGCGCGGGCTCTAGCGTCAATGACATCATGGGCGGCGTATTTGGCGCCATGGGCGCCATGGCCGCGCTGATGCAGCGCCAGCAAACCGGCCAGGGCCAGCAAGTGCAGGCCGCGCTGTTTGAGAACAATGTGTTTTTGGTGGCGCAGCACATGCTGCAATTTGCGGTAACGGGTCAGCCCGCCGCGCCCATGCCCGAGCGCATTTCGCCCTGGGGTATTTACGATGTATTTAGCGTGCAAGGCGGAGCGCAAATCTTTTTGGCGGTGGTGGGCGATACCCAGTGGCGGGTGTTTTGCGAGGCCTTTGGGTTTGCGGACCTCTACGCCGATGCGCGCCTTGCGACGAATAACGACCGGGTACGCGCCCGTGCCTGGCTCATGCCTTTGCTGCGCGAACGCCTGGCCCGGCACACCCGCGAGGAATTGTCTGCCGTGTTCGAGCGCGAAGGCCTGCCCTTTGCCTTGATCACCGATCCGCAGCATTTGTTTACCGATCCGCATTTGATGCAAACCGGCGGCTTGGCCCCGATGACGCTGCCCGACGGGCGCGCGACCTCGGTGCCCTTGCTGCCCCTGACGCTGGACGGCGAACGCCTGGGCCTGCGCTTGGACCCGCCGCGTTTGGGTCAGCACGGGCGCGAGGTCTTGCTCGATGTTGGTTACAGCGACGACGAAATAAGCGCCATGCTGCAAGCAGGCGCCCTGGCCTTGCCGCAGGAGTAAGCCGTGGACAAGCTCAAACAAATGGAGTCTTTTGTAGCGGTGGCGCTGCGCGGTAGCTTGACGGCGGCGGCCAAGGCCGAGGGCGTGGCGCCGGCCATCGTGGGGCGGCGGCTCGACGCGCTGGAGCAACGCCTGGCCGTCAAGCTGCTGGTGCGCACCACGCGGCGCATGACGCTGACGCAAGAAGGCACGGCGTTTTTAGAAGACTGCCAGCGCTTGCTCACCGACCTGGGTAATGCCGAGGCGAGCGTCAGTGCCGGTGGCATCCAGGCCAGCGGCCATTTGCGCCTGACGGCGCCAGCCGGTTTTGGCCGCCGTCATGTGGCGCCGCTGGTGCCGATGTTTCGCGAACTGCACCCCGATGTGACGGTGTCACTCAATTTGAGTGACCGGGTGATTAACCTGGCCGGCGAAGGCTTTGACTGCGCGGTACGCGTGGGCGATTTGCCCGATTCATCCCTGGTGAGTGTGCGTCTGGCTGACAACCGGCGTATGTGCGTGGCCACGCCAGCCTACCTGTCGCGCCATGGACGGCCCGCTCAACCGGCAGATTTGCAGCGCTTTGACTGTCTGACGCTTTCCAGCGACGCCTCGCAAACCCGGGGCTGGGCGTTTACCGTGCCCAAGGCAGAGGGCAATGCGGTGATTCACCTCAAGCCCAGCGGCCCGCTGGATTGCTCGGACGGCCAGGTCTTACACGACTGGTGTCTGGGCGGTTGGGGTATTGCGTGGCGCAGCACTTGGGAGGTGGAGGCCGAGATCGCCGCCGGTTTGCTGGTGCCCGTGCTGGAAGAATTCGCCGCCCCGCCCAATGGCATTTACGCTGTATTCCCCGAGCGCAAACACATGGCGCTGCGCCTGCGTTTGTGGATCGATTTCCTCAAGCTGCACTACAGCCGCGAAGGCTTTTGGACGGCGGCGCGGCATTGAGCGCGGGCAAGAGAAGCGTACTTCTGTCCGTAAATTTGCGACTTTTACATACAGGTTTATCAAAAAGAACTTTTTGATAATCAAGCGCCGAATTCGTCACCTAACTCTTTAGCGCGTTGCTGCGCCGCCTGCATGGCGGCGATGAATGCGGCTTGGATACCTCCCGCTTCCATGGCGGTCAGTGCGGCGTAGGTGGTGCCGCCTTTGGAGGTGACACGCTGGCGCAGCGTTTCGGGCGATTCAGGCGAGGCTTTGGCCAGTTCGCCTGCACCAATAAAGGTGGCGACTGCCAATTGGTAGGCCTGCGCGGGGTCTAGCCCCATGCCGGTGCCTGCCTCGCGCATACCCTCCAGAAAATAAAACACGTAGGCCGGGCCCGAGCCAGACAGCGCGGTCACGGCGTCAATGTGCGCCTCGGCGTTCACCCACATCACCTCGCCCGTACTGCCCAAAACCTGGTTCACTAGTGCCTTGTCCGCCTCATTGACCGCGGTGCGCGCAAACAGGGCGGTGATGCCCTTACCAATCAGCGCCGGGGTGTTGGGCATGGCGCGCACCACGCGCTCGCTGCTTAACCACTGCGCAATCGTGTCGCTGCGAATCCCAGCGGCCACGCTCAGATGCAAGGCGTCGTGGGTGTGGGCTTGCGTTTGCGCGGCGGCTTCTTTGAAGGTTTGGGGCTTGACGGCCCAAACCACTAGGTTGGCGCGGGTCAAAAAGCTGCCAGCCTGGGCCTGGGCGCTGATGCCAAACTGGCTGCTGAGTTTGGCACGCGCCTCGTCGAAAGGCTCTACGACGTCGATGTGGGAGATGGGCCAGCCTTGCTTTAGCAAGCCGCCGATGATGGCGCTGGCCATATTGCCGCCGCCTATGAATGCGATGCCTTGCTGCATGGATTGGTTCTCTGTAAGTGAAAAGGCAAGCAGAGTCTAACTAGGCTCTCGCTAGCGCAGCGCAGCTAAACCGCCGTGGTTTGCCGCACCGCGTGTTCCCAGCGCTGCATCTGTTCCTGGGCTTGGGCGCGGCTGATTTGTGGCTCGAAACGGCGCTCGGCTTGCCACAGTTGGCTCAGTGATGCGGTATCCGGGTACAGGCCGGTGGACAAGCCAGCCAGGTAGGCGGCGCCCAAGGCGGTGGTCTCGGTCACCTGCGGACGCAGCACGCTGATGCCCAGCAAATCGGCCTGAAACTGCATCAGCAAATCATTGACGCAGGCACCGCCGTCCACGCGCAGTTCGGTCACGGCGGCGACCCCTGCCTGCTGCGCGTCGCGCGCCATGGCTTGCAAGAGTGCGGCGCTTTGGAAGGCAATACTCTCTAAGGCCGCGCGGGCGATATGGCCTAGGGTGCTGCCGCGTGTCAGGCCGGTCATGGTGCCGCGCGCTTCGGGGTTCCAGTAGGGTGCACCCAGGCCTGTAAAGGCCGGTACCAGCATCACACCGCCGCTGTCGGGCACGCTTTGCGCCAGGGCTTGCACTTCGGCGCTGCTGCGGATAGCGCCCAGCCCATCGCGCAGCCATTGCACCACCGCGCCGCCTACAAACACGCTTCCTTCTAATGCAAATTCGGGCCGTGCGCTGGGCTGTGCCGCGCTGGTGGTGATCAGACCATTGGTCGAGGTCTGAAATTGTGTGCCGGTGTGCATCAGCATGAAGCAGCCGGTGCCATAGGTGTTTTTGGCCATACCGGCGCTAAAGCAAGCCTGCCCGAACAAAGCGCTTTGCTGGTCGCCGGCCATGCCGCCTACGGGAATCGTGTGACCCAGCAGGCCCGCCTCGATCTCGCCAAAATGCGCGGCCGAGGGCAGTACCTGAGGCATGAGTCCCTCGGGGATGTTGAGCGCTTGCAGCAGTTCGGCGTCCCAGGTGTTGCTGTGCACATTAAAGAGCATGGTGCGCGCGGCATTGCTCACATCGGTGGCGTGTACACGGCCGCTTGTCAATTGCCACAAGAGCCAGCTGTCCACGGTGCCAAAGGCCAGTTCACCCTGTGCGGCCTGTGCACGGGCGTCGGGCACAGTGTCCAAAATCCATTGCAACTTGGTGCCGGAAAAATAAGCATCCACCAGCAAGCAGGTTTTTTGGCGACTGGTTGGTGCCATGCCGCGCTC
>CANNEW010000161.1 GCA_947503685.1 Comamonadaceae bacterium
TTTTACAGCACTTTTGGAAAACTTTGTATATTCATTGTAGTATCTAAGTCATTGATTTATATAAACTAAAAGCAAAATATCACTCCCACTCAATAGTAGCCGGAGGTTTGCTAGAAACGTCGTACGTAACACGGTTAATCCCGCGCACTTCATTGATGATGCGGCCGGACACTTTTTTCAGCAAGGCGTAGGGCAACTCGGCCCAGTCGGCGGTCATGAAGTCGGTGGTTTGTACTGCGCGCAGCGCCACCACATAGTCGTAGGTGCGGCCATCGCCCATCACGCCCACGCTCTTGACGGGCAGGAACACGGCAAAGGCCTGGCTGGTCAGTTCGTACCAGTTTTTGCCGCTGTCATCATCGCGAAAATTGCGTAATTCTTCGATGAAGATGGCGTCGGCGCGGCGCAATAGGTCCGCATAGTCTTTTTTCACCTCGCCCAATATGCGCACGCCCAGGCCCGGGCCGGGGAAGGGGTGGCGATAGACCATGGCGGCGGGCAGGCCCAGCGCCACGCCGAGTTCGCGCACTTCGTCTTTGAACAAATCCCGCAAGGGCTCGAGCAATTTCAAGCCCAATTGCTCCGGTAGGCCGCCTACGTTGTGGTGGCTTTTGATGGTGACCGCTTTTTTGCTTTTGGCGCCGCCCGACTCGATCACGTCAGGGTAAATCGTACCTTGGGCTAAAAAGGTGGCGCCTTTCACAATGGTGCCAGCAGCGCCCTGCCCGGCTTTGAGTTTGGCGGCTTCGGCCTTAAAAACATCGACAAACAAGCCGCCAATAATCTTGCGTTTGGCTTCCGGCTCGGACACGCCCGCTAACTTACCCAAAAACAAATTAGCCGCGTCCACGCGAATCACTTTGGCGTGCAGTTTGCCCGCAAACATTTCCATGACCGCGTCGCCTTCGTTCAGGCGCAAGAGTCCGTGGTCCACGAAGACGCAGGTGAGCTGGTCGCCGATCGCCCGGTGAATCAGCGCGGCGGCCACCGAGGAATCGACGCCACCCGATAGACCCAAGATGACCTCTTCCGAACCCACTTGCGCGCGGATATTGGCGACCGCTTCCGAGATGTAGTCCCCCATGATCCAATCAGCCTTGGTGCCGCAGATGTCGAGCACAAAGCGCTCCAAAATGGCGGCGCCGCGCTTGGTGTGGGTGACTTCCGGGTGAAACTGCACACCGTAAAACCGGCGTTCTTCATCAGCCATGCCTGCTATCGGACAGCTATCGGTGCTGGCCATTAGCTTGAAGCCATGCGGCAGTTCGGTCACTTTGTCGCCGTGGCTCATCCACACCTGGAGCATGCCGTGGCCCATCGGAGTGGCGTAATCTTGAATGCCGTCAAGTAATTGCGTGTGGCCGTGGGCGCGCACATCGGCGTGGCCGAATTCGCGCATCGTGCCGCTTTGCACTCGCCCGCCCAACTGCTGTGCCATGGTTTGCATGCCGTAGCAAATACCCAGCACGGGAATGCCCAGTTCAAACACGGCTTGGGGCGCTTTGTCCGTATCGTCCTCGTAGGCGCTGGCGTGGCTACCTGAAAGGATGATGCCTTTTAGATTGCCATCGCTGGCATAAGCGCGCAACCAATCCTCGCTGACGTCACAGGGATGCACTTCGCAAAACACATGCGCCTCGCGCACGCGCCGGGCAATCAATTGGGTCACTTGCGAACCGAAGTCCAGTATCAGTATTTTTTGATGCGACATCAGGGCAACAGCGGTTTTCAATCCGCTCGGTAATTAGGTGCTTCTTTGGTGATCTGCACATCGTGCACATGGCTTTCGCGGATACCGGCAGCGGTAATTTCCACGAACTCGGCCTTGGTTTGCATGTCGGCAATCGTGGAGCAGCCGCAGTAGCCCATGCTGGCCCTCAGCCCGCCCGACATTTGAAACACGATGGAGACCATGGAGCCTTTGTAGGGCACACGGCCTTCGATGCCTTCGGGTACCAGTTTGTCCGCGTTGGGGTTGCCAGTGCTGGACTCTTGGAAATAGCGGTCGGCGCTGCCTTGCTGCATCGCGCCTATGCTGCCCATGCCGCGGTAGCTTTTGTAGCTGCGGCCTTGGTAGAGCACGATTTCGCCCGGCGCCTCTTCGGTGCCGGCAAACATGCCGCCCATCATCACCGAGCTGGCGCCTGCCGCTATGGCTTTGGCAATATCGCCGCTGTAGCGCACACCGCCATCGCCGATCAAGGGCACGCCAGTACCGCGCAAAGCAGTTGCCACATTATCAATAGCCATGATTTGGGGCACGCCAACGCCAGCCACAATGCGCGTCGTGCAAATTGAGCCTGGTCCGATACCGACCTTGACGGCGTCTGCGCCCGCCTCCACCAGCGCTAGCGCCGCCGCGCCGGTGGCTATATTTCCGCCCACCACATCGACTTGGGGGTAGTTTTGCTTGACCCAGCGCACCCGTTCGATCACACCCTTGCTATGCCCATGGGCGGTATCGACCACGATGGCGTCCACGCCGGCGCGCACCAGGGCTTCCACGCGCTCTTCTGTGCCCTCGCCCACACCCACCGCCGCGGCCACGCGCAATTTGCCAAGGGCATCGCGCGCGGCATTGGGAAAGCTAGTTTGCTTGGTAATGTCTTTGACGGTAATCAGGCCCTTGAGTTCAAAGGCTTCGTTCACTACCAGCAAGCGCTCCAGGCGGTGCTTGTTCAGCAGCGCCTTTGCTTCCTCCAGCGTGGTGCCATCCGGCACGGTTATAAGGCGTTCGCGCGGCGTCATGATGTCGCTGACACGCTGGTCATAACGGGTTTCAAAGCGCAAATCACGGCTCGTGACGATACCGACCACCTTGCCAGCATCGCAGACGGGAAAGCCCGATACGCCTAATTGGTCGGACAAAGCCATGACCTCGCGCACCGTGAAATGCGGGGTAATGACCACCGGATCGCGCAATACGCCAGACTCATAGCGTTTGACTTTGGCCACCTGGGCAGCTTGTTCGGCCACCGTCAGGTTTTTGTGCACCACCCCGATACCGCCTTCCTGGGCTATGGCAATGGCCAGGCGCGCTTCGGTTACCGTGTCCATAGCGGCCGACACCAGGGGCAGGTTCAGGGCGATATTGCGGGAAAACTGGGAGGCGAGAGAGGTGTCCTTAGGCAGGACTTGGGAGTACGCTGGCACCAACAACACGTCGTCGAAGGTGAGCGCTTTGCCGAGAAGGCGCATGTCAAAGCTCCAAAAAATCGATTGTACCCGTGGGCTTAGCGCCGCTCGAAGGGTAGCTTCGGTGGCGCGGGCTAGTACCCGGCTTTAGCGCCAGGCCGTTTTTTGGCGAATAGGCCGGCAGCCTTGGCGCCTTGGCGGACAAAACGCTCGCGCCGGGCCACTTTGGGGTCCACCCGCAAGGGCCGGTAAAACTCGACGCGCTCGCCGGTCACCAGTACCTGGTTTTTCGGGCATCGAAGTCCCCAAACACCCACTTCCAGCGCTGTTAGCATTGCGAGCGAGATACCCAGCGCCTGAGCGATAGCGGGCAAGGCCTGCGCCAGCTCGCAGCCTGCGGGCAACTGCACCGATTGGTGGTGCACTAAGCGTGGCCCGGGTGAATAGACCACCTCAACCAAAATGGACGCAGTGGCCGCGTTCCCTGCAGCTTCAGCACCTAGGTCCTCAGACATCGCCATATACCTGCTGCGCGCGTTTCACAAAGGCTTCGACCAGCGTGGCGGCAATCTTGTCAAACACCGGCCCGACCAAAGCGCCCAGCGTGGCACTAGAAAAATCATACCGCAGTGAAAGCTCTACTTTGCTGGCCTGCTGCGAGCCATCGCCCACCGGCAGGAACAGCCATTGCCCATCCAGATTAGAAAAAGGTCCTTTGACCAATTGCATATCTACCTGGCTGGGCGCGGTGTGGGTGTTGCGGGTGGTAAAACTTTGGTGGATGCCACCAAAGGCAATACCGACTTGCGCCGTTATGCCTGCGTCGTCCTGCTGCAAAACCTCGGCCCGGTCGCACCAGGGCAGGAATTGCGGGTAGCGCGCCACGTCCGTCACCAGGGCGTACATTTGCGCCGGGCTGTAGCACAGCAGGACTGACTTGTGAACGGTTTTCATAGAATGGGCCTTGCGCGCGGATTGTAGTGAAGGCCTTTGGGCCTGCGACCTGCCTACGCCGCCCCCTTCTCCCGAGCGCCATGGCCAAAAAACCCGATACCTCCGCCCGCATTGCCGACAATAAAAAGGCGGCTTTCGACTATTTTTTCGAAGAGCGATTTGAAGCGGGCCTGGTGCTTGAAGGCTGGGAGGTCAAATCGCTGCGCGAAGGCAAAGTGCAGCTCACCGACGGTTATGTGGTGGTGCGCAACGGCGAAATATTCATCATTGGCCTGCAAATCCACCCGCTCAACACCGCCTCCACCCATATCAGCCCAGACAAAGTGCGCACCCGCAAATTGTTGATGCACAAAGCCGAGATCAAGCGCCTGATCGGCAAAGTAGACCAAAAAGGCTACACCTTGGTGCCCATTAATTTGCATTGGAAAGCGGGCAAGATCAAGTGCGATATTGCGCTGGCCAAAGGCAAGGCCGAGCACGATAAACGCGACACCATCAAAGACCGCGAGGGCAAGCGGGAGGTAGAGCGCGCGATGAAGGTGCACCACCGGTAGCCCCAGTGGGCTACACCAAGTCTTTCAGCGGATGCGAAAAAACCGGCCAGGGGCTTTGGAAAAAGGGTTCCACCATCTGCAGCGTCACATCTTCCACCCGGGCAGGGTTCCACTGGGGGTTCTGATCCTTGTCGATCACCAGTGCCCGGATGCCTTCCACCGTGTCGGTGGCAGCGCCACTGCGACCCAGGTGCGCGCTGTGAAAGCAATGGCGCACCATATCGCGTTCCATACGCAAGTCATCGGCCAATGACATGGTGCGCGCACGGCACACATGCTCCAGTGCCACGTGCAACATCAAGGGCGAACGTTGTCGCAATCCCGCGGCAGTTTCCTGCGCCCACGGGTCCTGGTCAGCATCCAAGGAGCGAAGAATCTCAGCTACCGTGGCATGCGAAAAATGGCGGTTTATCAGGTCCCAGACCTCCATATCAGGATACGGCGGGCCGGCTTGAGCAGCCACGGTATGGATTTGCAGCCATGGTTCCAAGGCATGGGCTTTGGCCCAATCCAGAGTTTGCAAATCATCCCATGCGACGGCTTGGTGTGCAGCTTCGATATGCCAATCGGCCAGGCCTAGTGCAATGGCCTGAGCAGCGTCAATATGCTGGCCGGTCAGCGCCAACCATTCGCCTGATGCTGCTGGGCAACGGCTCAAAAAATAACCGCCACCTACATCAGCAAACAAGCCGATCAAAGTTTCGGGCATAGCCATTTTGGTACGCTGCGTCACCAAACGGTGGGTCGCACCTTGGCATAAGCCCATGCCGCCGCCGAACACAATACCGTCCAAAAAAGCAATCAAAGGCTTGCCCAGATGGTGGGTCAGGTAATTGAGCGCATATTCTTCAGTGAAGAAGTCTTCCAACTCCGGCGTGCCTGCCATTGCAACTTCATGGAAGAAACGGATATCTCCGCCAGCGCAAAAGTTGCCGAAGGGCCCGTTTTTATCGCTGCCCCGCATGGCGATGGCGTGGATCGTCGGATCGTCTTTCCAGCGGCGCAAGGCGCCCGCTATGCCACGCACCATGCCCAGGCTCAGTGCATTCATGGCCTTGGGGCGCGACAGCGTGATCAGGCCGACACCGCCGCGTTCTTCGATCAGCAGAAATTCAGACATCGCCTAGCTCCAAATTCCCCGTCCGACTTAAGCGCCGCGGCTGGCTTTCTTGCGCTCGTGCTCTTTCAAAAAGCGCTTGCGCAGTCGTACGCTTTTGGGCGTGATTTCGACCAGTTCATCGTCTTCAATGAACTCCACGCCGTACTCCAAATTTAAGTCGATTGGGGGCGTAATCTTGATCGCATCTTCTTTGCCGGAAACCCGGAAGTTCGTCAATTGCTTGGTGCGCGTGGCATTGACTACCAGGTCGTTATCGCGGTTGTGGATGCCCACAATCATGCCTTCATAGACCGGGTCGTTGGCCCGCACAAACATGCGGCCCCGGTCGTCCAGCTTGCCCAGGGCATAGGTGAAAATTTCGCCGTCGTCCATCGAGATCAAGACACCGTTTTTACGGCCACCGATGTCGCCTTTATGCGGCTCGTAGCTGTCGAAAATATTGGAAATCAGGCCCGAGCCACGGGTCAAGTTCATAAACTCGTTGGTAAAGCCGATAAGGCCGCGCGCGGGAATGCGGTATTCCAAACGCACGCGTCCGCGTCCGTCGGGCTCCATGTTCACCAATTCGCCCTTGCGTTCGCCCAGCGCTTGCATGACGCCGCCTTGGTGCTGCTCTTCAATGTCAGCAGTCACCAACTCAATAGGTTCGTGGCGTTCGCCATCCACATCCCGAAACACCACGCGGGGTTTGGACACTGCCATCTCATAGCCTTCACGGCGCATGTTTTCCAACAGAATCGTCAGGTGCAATTCGCCACGACCGGCCACTTCGAAAATACCTTCTTCGTCAGTTTCTTTCACGCGCAGGGCCACATTGTGCTGAAGCTCCTTTTGCAGGCGGTCCCAGAGCTGGCGACTGGTGACG
>CANNEW010000162.1 GCA_947503685.1 Comamonadaceae bacterium
GAAGGCGAACGCGCGGCGGCGCACTTCACTTGCATCCATGCCACACACGACTTGGTGCGCGCCCATTTGCAAACTCTGCAAGCCATGGGGGTGCGCCATTTGGTGGCCTTGCGCGGCGATTTACCGCCTGACTATGTGCCCGGCGATTTTCCGTATGCCAGCGATTTGGTGGCCTTTGTGCGCCGCGAGACCGGCAAAGACTTCCATATCGAAGTGGCCTGCTACCCCGAAACCCACCCGCAGGCGGCGTCCCCGCAGGATGACGTGAAAGCCTACGCCGCCAAGGTGCGTGCCGGGGCCGATTCGGCTATCACCCAGTACTTTTACAACGCCGATGCCTACTTCCGCTTTATCGAGGAAACCTCGGCTTTGGGGCTGAATATTGATGTGGTGCCGGGCATCTTGCCGATTGCCAATACCAGCCAGTTACTGCGCTTTTCGGCGGCCTGCGGCGCGGAAATCCCACGCTGGATACACCAGCGCTTAGAAAGCTTTGGAGAGGACATGGCCTCGGTGCAGGCCTTCGGGCTGGAGGTGGTGAGCCGCTTGTGCGAGCGATTGCTGGCCGGTGGCGCGCCGGGCTTGCATTTCTACACGCTTAACCAGAGCGCCCCAACGCTGGCCATTTGCAATGAACTGGGGATGCTTCATTGCGCGCCGCAGCGCTAAGCGGGGGCCTATAAGCTCAAACCGTCACCGGTTTGGTTTTCCATATCTCGCGGGCGTACTGCTCAATCGTGCGATCCGCTGAAAACGGGCCCATGGCTGCGATGTTATGCAGGGTCTTGAGCGCCCAGGCATCAGGGTCGCGGTAGGCGGCATCAGCGGCGTCTTGGGCGGCGGCGTAGCTGGGGTAATCGGCCAGCAAAAGGTAGTGGTCGCCCCAGTTCACTAGCGCGTCATAAATGTTGTGATAGCGCTTTGGCTCGGTGGGGCTGAAGGCCCCGTCGCGGATCGCCAGCAGCACCTGCTCCAGTTCCGGACAGGCATCCAAAGCCTGGCGCGGCTGGTACCCCGCAGCGCGGGTGGCCGCGACTTCGGGCGTGGTCAGGCCAAAGATAAAAATATTGTCCTCACCCACGCCATCGAGAATTTCTACATTCGCTCCGTCCAGCGTACCGATGGTCAAGGCACCATTGAGCGCGAGCTTCATGTTGCCGGTGCCGGATGCCTCCGTCCCCGCTGTAGAAATCTGCTCAGACAAGTCCGCAGCCGGGATGATGCGTTCGGCCAGGCTGACGCTGTAATTGGGGATGAAGACAATTTTGAGCTTGTCGCCCACGCGCGCGTCATTGTTGACCGTTGTGGCAAGGTCATTGATGAGTTGGATGATGAGCTTGGCCATGTGGTAGGCCGAGGCCGCTTTTCCGGCAAAGATGACCACACGCGGCAGCACATTGGCTTCTGGATCGCGCAGGATGCGCTGGTAGCGCGCAATCACATGCAGCACATTGAGAAGCTGACGCTTGTATTCGTGGATGCGCTTGACCTGCACATCAAACATGGCGTGTACCGGCAACTGCAGCCCCAAGTTGGTCTGCACCCAGTCTGCCAGCCGCTGCTTGTTGGCGCGTTTGACATCTTGCAGCGCTTTGATCAAAGCCGGCTCATGCGCCAGCGGTGCCAAGCCACCGAGTTGGGTCAGGTCACGCCGCCAGCCGGTGCCAATATATTTGTCAAGCACCCCCGCCAGTGCCGGATTGGCCTGTGCCAACCAGCGGCGCGGCGTGATGCCGTTAGTTTTATTGTTGAAGCGCGCTGGCCACAGCTGCGCAAATTCGGAAAATATCGATTGCTGCATCAGCGCCGAATGCAGGGCCGAAACCCCGTTGACAGAGTGGCTCGCCACCACCGCCAAATAGGCCATACGCACCCTGCGCTCGCCCTGTTCGTCCACCAAAGAGACGCGCTCTAAGCGTTCAGGCCCAGCTCCCTTCGCAGTCAGATCGCCCAGAAAACGCGCGTTGATGTCCAAGATGACTTTTAAATGGCGCGGCAGTATGCGCCCGAACATTTCCACCGGCCAGGTTTCCAAGGCCTCGTGCATCAGCGTATGGTTGGTGTACGAGAAAACCCCTTGACACAGCGTCCAGGCCTGATCCCAAGGCAGACCATGCTCATCCAGCAGCAAGCGCATGAGCTCGGGGATGGCCAGCACCGGGTGGGTGTCGTTGAGGTGAATGCTGACCTTGGCGGGCAGCTCTTTGAAATCCGTATGTGTCTGGAGGTAGCGGCGCAGCAAGTCCTGCACGCTGGCGCTAACGAAGAAGTATTCCTGGTGCAAGCGCAACTCTCGGCCGGCCGGCGTGGAGTCATCCGGGTAAAGGACACGGCTGACATTTTCCGAGTGATTTTTGCTTTCCACGGCAGCAAAATAATTGCCCCGGTTGAAAGCGCCGAGGTCGATTTCGTGGGTGGCCTTGGCCGACCATAGACGCAGCGTGTTGGTGGCCTGCGTGTCGTAGCCGGGGATGATGGTGTCGTAGGCCATGGCCTGCACCTCGTGCGCGCTGATCCACTGGCAGCTGCCATGTGCTTGCAGCACATGGCCGCCGAACTGCACGCGGTACACCACCTCGGGCCGCGCGAATTCCCAGGGGTTGCCCTGGGTCAGCCAGTAGTCAGGCACCTCCACCTGGCGGCCGTCCACAATGGTCTGGCGGAACATGCCGTAGTCATACCGAATGCCGTAGCCATAACCGGCGATATTGAGGGTGGCCATAGCATCCAGAAAGCAGGCCGCTAAACGTCCCAATCCGCCGTTGCCCAAGGCCGCATCGGGCTCGAGCTCACTGATGGCCGCCATGTCCACCCCGAAATCCAGCAATGCCTGCTGCACCCGGGCGCGTAAGCCCAGCGCCAGCAGCGCGTTACCAAAGGTGCGCCCCACCAAAAACTCCATGGACAGGTAGTACACCCGCTTGGAGTCCTGGGCGTACTGGGCTCGGGTGGTTTTCATCCAGCGCTCGATCAACTGGTCACGCACTGCGTAGGCCGCTGCGTTGAGCCAATCCTGCGCGCTCGCCGTCTGGGGGTCTTTCCCCACGCTGAACATCAGCTTGTTGGCAATCGCACGTTTGAGCGACTCCAGATCCCGCTTGGGGCTGTCGAAGGGAAAAGTGGCTTGGGAGGAGGTCAAATCTGAGAAATTCATGAGTAATGGGCGAGTGAAACTAAGACCTTGAAATAAGTGATGCGTACAGATCACGGTATTGCCGTGCGCTGTCCTCCCAGCTGGATGCAATTCGCATGCCGTTTTGGCGGACCCGGTTCCAGTCCGCCCGCCTTCGGTACAGCGCAAAGGCGCGGCGCAGGGCGCGACGGTAGGGTGTGCTGTCAAAAGCGTCGAACACAAAACCGGTGGCACTGCTGTCTTCCATGGTTTCCAGGTCGGTGTCCACCACGGTATCGGCCAGTCCGCCGATACGGCGTACCAACGGCAGGCTGCCGTATT
Organism: Comamonadaceae bacterium; assembly: GCA_947503685.1. Taxonomy (GTDB): domain Bacteria; phylum Pseudomonadota; class Gammaproteobacteria; order Burkholderiales; family Burkholderiaceae_C; genus Allorhodoferax. Next base: position 3,455 of record CANNEW010000162.1, read on the forward strand.
TTAGGCCGTAGAGTTGGGTTAGCCCGCAGGGTTCAAAGCGCGAGGGCACAAGCGTCACGTCACTGCCGCCGAAAATGCGATGCGCCAGCGCTTCGTCATAGTCCAGCCGCACCGCCATGCGGCCAGGGTAGGCCTGCGCTTGCGCGGAAAGCGCATGTTCCAGGGCGGCATCGCCGCTGCCCAGCACCAGCAATTGGCCGCCCCCACCGACAATTTCCTCGATCCCTTCCAGCACCAGCGGCAGCCCTTTTTGTTCAGTGAGGCGGCCTACCAGGGTGAACAAGGGCGCATCGGGCAGCAGGTCCAAACCGGTCTCTGCTTGCAAGTGCGCTTTATTCAGGGCTTTGCCGGTCAGTTTGCGAACATCGAAGGTGTGGGCAAGCAGGGCATCGCACTTTGGATCCCAGACGCTGTTGTCCACGCCGTTCAAAATACCGCTGAGCTGCGCGGCCCGACTGCGCAGCAATCCGTCCAAGCCGAAGCCCTGCTCCGGGGTCTGGATTTCTCGGGCATAGGTAGGGCTTACGGTGCTGAGGTGGTTTGCATAGACCAGGGCAGCTTTCATAAAAGAAACCTGTCCGTAAAACTCCAGCCCGCTCACACTGAAGGCACTGGCGGGCAAGCCCAGATCGGAAAAACAGCCCGCGTCAAAGCAGCCCTGGTAAGCCAGGTTGTGGATGGTAAACAGAGAGGGAACCCGATGCGGGCTGTCCCAAAAGGCCAGGCAAGCGGGCGCCAGCCCGGCATGCCAGTCATGGCAATGCACCACTTGGGGACTCCAAGCGCCATCCAAACCGTAGGCCAGGTGCGCCGCGCCCCAACCCAGTGCAGCAAAACGCCGGTGGTTATCGGCGTAAGCGTGTTGCTGCGCGTCGTGGTAGGGGTTGCCAGGCCGGTCATACAGGCCCGGCGCAATCAGTACATAAGCCTTCAGCGCCTGCCCTGCAGTACCCAATCCCGGCCAATGCCCCAGAACCACCTCGATGCGCTCGCCCCACGGGGTGGTGAAATGGCCGATGGCCTGCGCGTCATGCAAGGCATCACAAACCGCAGGGAAGCCCGGCAACAATGGCCGGACATCGCAACCCTGTGCGCCCAGCGCCGCGGGCAGGGCGCCTGCCACATCGGCCAAGCCGCCGGTTTTGAGCAAGGGGAATAGTTCGGAGCTGACTTGAAGAATACGCATGCACAAAACCCGGGACGGACCGGTTAGGAGGAGCTTAACGCGCTGAGCATAGCGCTGGTAATCAGGACCACACCATTGTCGGTGCGCTCAAAACGTGCCGCATCCAGCGCGGGGTCTTCGCCGACAACCAGGCCTTCTGGCAGTTCGCAGCCCCGGTCCACCACAATTTTGCGCAAACGGCAGCCCCGCCCCCCCGTCACGTCGGGTAAAAAAACCGCCTGGTCGATCTCGCAAAACGAATGCACCCGAACGCCGGAAAACAAGACTGAATTGCTCACCACCGAGCCCGAGACAATGCAACCGCCCGAGACCATGGTGTTGATCGCCTGCCCGTGCTTGCCCAGGGCGTCCTGCACAAACTTGGCTGGCGGGAGCTGGCGCTGGTAGGTCCAGATCGGCCAACTAGTGTCATAAATGTCCAGCGCCGGGGTGACGGATGCCAGGTCTAGATTAGCCTCCCAAAATGCGTCTATCGTGCCCACGTCACGCCAATAGGGCTGAGTTTCCAGCGCGGACGACACACAGGACATGGAAAACGGATGGGCAATTGCACGACCCTCCTCCACCACGCGCGGAATCACATCCTTTCCAAAGTCGTGGCTGGACGAGGCGTTTGCCAGATCTTCTTCGAGTACGCGGTACAGATACGCGGCGTTGAAGATGTAAATCCCCATACTGGCCAACGCCACATCCGGCTTGCCCGGCATGGGCTGCGGCTGCTCGGGCTTTTCAGCAAAGCTGACAATGGTGCGTGCCGCTTCAACGGCCATGACCCCGAATGCGCTGGCTTCCTGCAGCGGCACTTCGATGCAGCCCACCGTGCAATCCATGCCGCTGTCCACATGGTCTTTGAGCATCAGCGAGTAATCCATTTTGTACACATGGTCACCGGCCAGGATGATCACGTACTCGGGGTTGCTGCTTTGGATGATGTCCAGATTTTGGTAAATCGCATCGGCTGTACCGCGGTACCAGTGCTCGTCGCTCAGTCTTTGTTGGGCCGGTAAAAGGTCCACCATCTCGTTGAGCTCGGCGCGCAAAAAACTCCAGCCACGCTGCATATGGCGCAACAGCGAATGCGATTTGTACTGGGTGATGACACCAATACGCCGGATGCCGGAGTTAATACAGTTGGACAGGGCGAAGTCAACAATGCGGAACTTTCCGCCGAAATACACCGCCGGCTTGGCACGCTTATCGGTCAGCTGCTTGAGGCGGGAACCACGTCCACCGGCCAGCACCAAGGCGATCGTGCGGCGCACGAGCATATGGGGTTGCATGGCGGACTTGTGGGCGGCATCTCTGGTGTGCATAGGGTCGCTCCTAAGGGGGTACTTATTGCGTTGCTGTCGGTGCTGCGCTGGCAAGCCACAAACTCCCCGGCGGCAGCACTTCAACAGTTTCCAAGCGTCTATTAGGGCTGTCGCGGCCAGCCGTGTCAATCAGAAGAAACCACCCCCCCGGCGGCAGCACACAAGGCATCGGATCGGACGCGCCATTGCACAGCAGCAGGCAACTGGCATAAAGCGCATTGTTTTGGTGCGCACTGCCCATTGCGTGGTCCCAGTCGAGCTGCACGGCCAGCGTCTGGCGCGCCGGGTCGTTCCAATCCTCGGGACGGGGGGTGCTTGCATCGGCCAGAAACCACCGCGCTACTACGCCTTGGTCTGCGCCTTGGGCCTGCCACCAGCAGCCACTGCGCAGCACAGCACGACTGCGGCGCAGCGCCTGCACCGAAGCAATGAAGTCGGCATAGCCCGCATCAGCACCTTCCCAGTCCAACCAGCTGATGGCGTTATCCTGGCAGTAGGCGTTGTTATTGCCGCCCTGGCTGTGGCCGATGCTGTCGCCGGCCTGCACCATCGGTGTGCCCAGTGAAAGCAGTGTGATCGCCAGCAGCACGCGCTGCCATTGCCTGCGTTGCC
>CANNEW010000163.1 GCA_947503685.1 Comamonadaceae bacterium
GGCGCAGCTTTCGCCGCAGGCCCGACACTAGAATCCGGCACACTCACGCACGCCAAAACCCCATGCACAAAACCGGTTATTTCACCCATCCCAGCTGCCGGCGGCACGAGATGGGCGCGGGCCACCCGGAATGTCCCGAGCGCTTGGACGCGATACAGGATCGCTTGCTCATCAGCGGTATGTTGGCGGTCTTGGAGTCGCACGAGGCCCCGGCAGCGGACGCCGACCAATTGGCGCTGGCCCATGGGCATGGCTATATCGACACCATAGACCGCATGCATAAAAACCTGGCCTTTGAGCATGCGCAAACTGGGCGTGCCTATGCCGCCATCGACCCCGACACCAGCATGAACCCGCACAGCTGGCAGGCCAGTTTGCATGCGGCGGGCGCTGTGATTGCGGCCACCGATGCGGTGATAGCTGGCGCATTAGAAAACGCGTTTTGCGCGGTGCGCCCGCCCGGCCACCATGCCTGCCGCGACCGCGCCATGGGTTTTTGTATTTTCAACAATGTGGCGATTGCGGCGCGCCATGCTTTAGAGCACCATGGCTTGCAACGCGTGGCCATCGTGGACTTTGATGTCCACCACGGCAATGGCACCGAGGATATTGTGAGTAACGATCCGCGCATTTTGATGGTGGGATTTTTTCAGCATCCGCATTACCCTTATAGCGGCGCCGACGGGCATGCGGACAACATCTTGAACGTGCCGGTGCCCGCCTACACCAAGGGCGATGCGGTGCGCGCATTGGTGCAAAGCCAATGGTTGCCGCGCATGCATGCGTTTGAGCCGGAGATGGTATTTATCAGCGCCGGCTTTGATGCCCACCGCGACGATGACCTAGGCCAGATGGGCCTGGTCGAAGCCGATTACGCCTGGATCACCCAGCAGCTGAAAGACGTGGCGCGTACCCATGCCAAGGGTCGCATCGTCTCCAGTCTGGAGGGCGGCTACAACCTGCGGGCATTGGGGCTCAGCGTGGAAGCGCACTTGCGGGTGCTCGCCGATGTGTAATTTTTTCCAGGTCACGGGTCGTGGCAATCGATGCGCGAGTGCTCTGGTGCAGAACGTTTCGAATGCGCATTTTTTTATGGTTTTAGTATTTCTTGCTGAACGAGACAGCGCATGAGCGTCACCCGTTTAGCTGCGCCGCCGCCGATCGAGGACCTGGGCGCTTGGCTGGAGGCCTTTACCCAGCCCACCGTCGCCATCGAGTTAGCGGCCTTGGCCGTGAGTGCCGCCGTAGCCTGGGGCCTGGTGCGCGCACTGGCTACCGCTTTGGGTCGCGATCAGCGCTCGGTTTGGTTTGGGCGCAAAGACATTGACGGCGTGCTTTTCCCGGCGGTCCTGCTCTGCCTGGTGTTTGCCGCCCGCGCGGTCTTGGAGCGGCAGCTCAACGTGGTGGTCTTGCAAGTGGCCATGCCGGTGATGCTGGCCCTGGTGGTAATCCGCACCGGCGTCAAAGTATTGCAACTGGCTTTTTCGCAGGCGCGCTGGGTGCGGGCCTTCGAGCAAACTATTTCCTGGCTGGTGTGGCTGGCGCTGGTCTTGTGGGTCAGTGGTCTTTTGCCTCTGTTGCTTGACGAACTGGACCAGATTGGCTGGAAAGTTGGCGCCGCACGTTTGTCGCTGCGCAATATCATTGAAGGCATGCTTACGGCTAGCGCGGTGCTGATCGTGACATTGTGGATATCGGCGGCGATTGAGTCGCGCCTTTTGCGCGAAGCCACGGGCGGCGAGCTGTCGGTGCGCAAGGCCATCAGCAATGCCACGCGCATCACCTTGTTGTTCCTGGGTTTGATCCTGGCCTTATCGGCGATCGGTATTGACCTGACAGCACTCTCGGTACTGGGTGGCGCCTTTGGAGTGGGCATTGGTTTTGGCTTGCAAAAGCTGGCGGCCAATTACATCAGCGGTTTTTTGATCCTTACCGAACGCAGCCTGCGCATAGGCGATAACGTGCGGGTCGATGACTTTGAAGGCATCATCACCCAAATCAATGCCCGCTACACCGTGGTGCGCGCTATTACCGGGCGCGAGGCGATTGTGCCCAACGAGATGCTGCTCATCAGCCGGGTGGAAAACCTGTCGCTAGCCGATACCAAAGTGGTGCAGACCTCGCGCATTCAGGTGGTATACGAAACCGATATCGACCAGGCCATGCAAGTGCTGCAGGCGGCGGCGCAAGCCCAGCCGCGTGTGCTGCGCCAGCCACCGGCCAGCGTGCAACTGTCGCAATTCACCACCGACGGTATTGAGCTGACGGTGGTGTATTGGGTGGCCGACATAGAAAACGGCCAGGGCAATTTGCGCTCAGACGTGAATCTGGCGATTTTGCGCGCCCTGCGCGAACACGGCATCGCCATCGCCGCCACGGTGCGCGGAGCGCCACCTAGTCCTAACCCGACGGCGTTGCCGCTGTAGGCGCGATGCCGAATCTGGCCTGGCGCCGCAGGCCTCAGGCTTCCGGCCTAGTCTGTCATCAGCTAGACAATACACTTGTGTATAGTTACACTGCACTTTTAGCCGCTCAGCCCATGCAAGCCCCCTGGATCTCAAGCTACCCGCCCGGTGTTCCGGCGCAGATAGACGAGCACGCCTTGGGCACTTTGGCCGATTACCTGGAAGACGCGGTCAATCTGTACGCCGACCGTGACGCTTTTATCAGCGGCGCGACTGGCGTCAAACTCAGTTTTACCGAGTTGGACACCTTGTCCTTGCAGGTCGCAGCTTATTTCCAATCGGTCTTGCATCTGGCGCCAGGCAGTCGGGTGGCGCTGATGATGCCCAATGTACTGCAGTACCCGGTGTGTCTGTTTGGGCTGCTGCGCGCGGGCTATGTGGTGGTCAACGTCAACCCCATGTACACCGGGCGCGAGTTGGAATACCAGTTGCGTGATTCGGGTGCCCTGTCCATCATCGCGGTCGATTTGTTTGCCCACACCTTGGCCAAAATCATCGACAAGACGCCAGTACAGCACGTGGTTATTAGCGGCTTGGCAGACATGATGCCCTGGCATAAGCGCCATGTGGCGAACTTTATGATTTACCAAGTCAAAAATGCCGTGCCGGCTTACGACTTGCCGATGGCCACAAGCTTTCGGTACATGCTGCAGCGGGGCTCGCAAGTGCAGTTTCGCAAACCCGATATCCAGCCTGACGACCTGGCTTTCTTGCAGTACACCGGCGGCACCACCGGCGTAGCCAAGGGTGCCATGCTCAGCCACCGCAATATTTTGGCCAACGTGCAGCAGACCAAAGTGTGGTCCGCACCTTTTATCGAGGCCGGCCAAGACTTGATCAGCATGACCGCCATCCCGCTCTACCATGTGTTTGCCCTGGGCTCTTGCCTGGCGTTTACTGGCATGGGCGGCACCAATGTGCTGGTGTCGGACCCGCGCGATGTCGATGCTTTTGTGAAACTGCTGATGCGCTACCGCGTCGTGTCCTTACCGGCAGTCAATACGCTTTTTAATAGCTTGCTGAACCACCCTGATATCGGCAAAGTCGATTTCAGCAGTTTGCGCCTGTCGGTGGGTGGTGGTGCTGCCATACAGCGCTCGGTGGCCGAGCGCTGGCAGGCCTTGACCAAAGCGCCCTTGATTGAAGGCTATGGCCTCACCGAGTGCGCGCCCACGGTGACGGTCAATCCTTTTGACATTAGCCAATTTAACGGCAGCATTGGCCTGCCTCTGCCATCGACCGAGGTGTCCATTCGCGATGCCCATGGGCGCGCATTGCCAGCAGGCGAGCCCGGCGAGTTGTGCGTACGCGGCCCCCAGGTGATGCAGGGCTATTGGGGCCGTCCGGCCGAGACGCAGGCCGCGATGACTGATGATGGCTTTTTGCGCACCGGCGATGTGGCGGTGATGGATGACAAAGGTTTTTTCAAAATCGTGGACCGTTTGAAGGACATGATTTTGGTATCCGGTTTTAATGTGTATCCCAATGAGATCGAAAACGTAGTGATGCTGCACCCCGGTGTCTTGGAGGCCGCCGCCGTGGGCCGCCAAAGTGAGATTACGGGCGAAGAGGTCCACCTCCATGTGGTGAAAAAATCGCCGGCCCTGACCGAGGAAATGTTGGTGCGCCATTGCCGTGAGCATTTGACCGGTTACAAGGTGCCGCGTAGAGTCGTGTTTGATACGCAGTTGCCAAAAAGCAATGTGGGCAAAGTTTTGCGGCGCGAGTTGCGCGAAGTTAAAAATTTAGCAATGGAAGAAAGTGTTGTATGACTGATTTGGTAGTGAGGCGTTTGCTGGTGGATTTGACTACGCCGTTTGATCAGCGCTGGAACGGGGGCGATGCTTTTCGTTCGGCTTTTTTCAATGCCTTGTCGATGAGCTTTCCCTGGGGTGAGCAGTATTTCATGGACTCGGTGCGTGCTTGTTACAAAACGCTGCCTCCGGCTGAGCAGGAAAAATACGCCAAAGAGGTACAGGGCTTTGTCGGTCAGGAGGCTACGCACCGGCGCATCCACGAACTCTTTAACGCGCAACTCACGCGCCAGGGCTTTGTCAACGAAATCGAAGTACGCGCTGCCAAGCGTGCCAAACAAGCCGAACACTTCGACCCCCGCTTCCACTTGGCGGTAACCGCTGCGACCGAGCACTTCACCGCCATGTTCGCCGATTGGACACTGCGCCACCCCGAGGCCTTTGAGGGCGCGGAAGAGCGCTTAGCGACACTCTGGCAATGGCATGCCTCCGAAGAATCCGAGCACCGCAGCACCGCCTTCAATATTTACCAGGCCGCCGGTGGCAGCCACAAGTGGCGCATACGCACGTTCAAACTGGTTAGTTGGATTTTTATCACTGATGTGCTGCGCCAGACGGTGCGCAATTTATGGCATGACCGCAGCTTGTTCCAATGGAATACTTGGCGCAGTGCCTGGCGTTTGCTGCTGGCGCGCGACGGTTTGCTGCGCAGCAACCTGCCGATGTGGCGTGACTATATGCACCCTGACTTTCACCCCGAGCAGCACGATGCCAGCAACTCGCAAGCCTGGCTGCGCGAAAACACGCGTTTTTTTACGCCGGTCAAAACCGTGACTGCAACGCCGGCCACAGCCGCTTAAGCGAGCGCTTAGCTTATGCGGGCGCCCCTGGTTTTCAAAGGCTCGCCCGGCTCGCCCTATACCCGCAAGATGATGGCGCTGATGCGCTATCGCCATATTCCCTACCGCTACCTGGTCGGCGAGGCCGCAGACCGCGCTGGTATGCCCAAGCCGCCGGTCGAATTGCTGCCCACGTTTTACCTGCCCGATGCGCAGGGGCAAGTTCAGGCGCTAACCGATTCCACCCCGCTGCTGCGCCGCTTAGAGCGTGAAGTGCCAGGCCGTGCGGCTAGGCCGCAGGAGGGAGTGTTGGCCTTTATCGATGCATTGCTGGAAGACTTTGCCGATGAGTGGCTCACCAAGGCCATGTTCCATTACCGCTGGCATTACGCGCCAGACATAGACCGCGCCGGCAAAACGATTCCTCTGCATTGGGGCGGGTTGCAGATGGATGAAAAAGTGGTTGCCGCAGGCAAAGCCTTTTTTTCGCAACGGCAAATTTCCCGTCTCGCGGTCATCGGTTCGAATGCGACGACGGCGCCTTTGATTGAAGCGGGCTATGTGCGCTTGCTTGGGCTTTTGGACGCGCATTTTGCGCAGCATGCGTTTTTGATGGGTGCCAGGCCGGGGGCCAGCGACTTTGCGATGTACGGGCAGTTGTCGCAACTGGCTTTGTTTGACCCCACGTCCATGGATTTGGCAGTGCAGCACGCGCCACGCACCTTTGCCTGGACCGGCTGGATGGAAGATTTGTCGGGCTGGGAAGTGCAGGACGATGCCTGGCTGGATGCGGCGCATTTACCGGCAAGTCTTTTGGAATTGCTGGCTGAATTAGCGCAAGGCTATGTGCCGGTGATGCTGGCCAATGCCCGCGCTTTGTTGCGTGGTGAAAAACAACTGCGTATCGAACTGCCGCAAGGCGTGTGGGAGCAGGGCACCGTGACCTACCAAGGCAAATGCCTGCGCTGGCTGCGCGAAGAGTTTGCGGCGCTCGATGCCCATGGGCAAGCCCAAGCCGACGCGATTTTGCAGGCGGCTGGCATTGCCAATGTGATTCACGCGCCCTTGTAAAGCTCGGCCTTGCGGGACAATGGAGCGCAGCCGGATACTGCCCCAAACTGCACACCACCATGACTTCTAAACCCATTTTGCTATCGGCCGCTACGCTGTTGCTGGCGCTAGCGGCCTGGTTGTGGTGGTCAGCCGATAAAGCACAAGAGCATGTAAGCCAAGAGCCCTTGCAATGTGCATTGCCAGCGCAGCCGGTATCAGCGCCGCATCCGGGCATGGTCTGGGTGCCTGGTGGCACGCTGCAACTCGGCGATACCGTCTACCCTGAAGAGCTGCCGCTGCGTAGCGTGGCAGTGCAGGGTTTTTGGATGGACCGCACCGAAGTGACCAATGCACAATTTGCCGCCTTCGTGCAAGCCACCGGCTATGTCACGGTGGCAGAG
>CANNEW010000164.1 GCA_947503685.1 Comamonadaceae bacterium
ATGCCATCAAGATCGCCTTAAAGCAGCCTTTGATTTTTGACGGACGCAACTTGTTTGACCCCGCACGCATGCGCGAGCGCGGCTTTGTTTACCAGGGTATTGGCCGATGAGCGCCGTGCTGGCTCTGGTGGCTGACCTTCCCTGGCGCGCGCGTTTTGCCAGCCTAGTGGCCTGGATGTTTAACAGTCTGTGCCTGCTCTTGCTGCCGGTCATGCCGGTCGTAATGAGTATCTTGCTGCGTGATCTGCGCTTTGTACGCAAGTACCGCGTGTACCTGCGCAAGTTCGTGGTGCACTTCCAGGCTTTGCGTGAAGGCCCGGTGCAGCACTACCTGGCCGACGTTTTCTTGCGCGAAAAACAAGTGCCGGCCCATATTGAAGGTGAATGCATCCAATGCGGCAACTGCTGCCTGGACAAACGCTGCGCTTTTTTAGAGCCGGTGGGCGAAGGCAAATTGGGCTGCGGCATCTACGGCACCTACTTGCGCCGCTATTCCAATTGCGGCTCCTTTCCTTTGCATGCGCACGATATTGCGCGTTACCAGTGCCCTAGCTATTTTGTGGTTGCCGCGCCGAAAACCATCTGGATCGGCAAAGCGCAAGACTAGGCTTTACGCTGCCTAAGGTGCCGCCAGGCCGGCTGAGCCTAAAGAGGGCACACCAGCCATTTCTTCCTGCCATACCACCGCGCGCATGATGGCCTCGGTGGCTTCCACGATGCTGGGCCAGCCCATGCCGGCCGCCGTTGCCGCAGCGCGCAGTCCTATAGCCCGCAGGTTCTCTGGAGCGTTGAGCAAGCTTTGTGCTGCCATCACAAAGCTGGGTTCCGATTCGGGGTCGGCCAGCATGCCGTTGACACCGTTGCGGATGATGTCGCCAGCCGCTGCATGGTCAAAGGCCACCACCGCCAGACCCGAGGCCATAGCCTCCAAGGTCACGTTACCAAAAGTCTCGGTCTTGCTGGCAAATACAAACACATCCGCGCTGGCGTAATGGCGTGCCAGATCCTCGCCGGTGCGAAAGCCCGCAAAAATGATGCCCTTGTCCTGAGCCTGTTCCAGTTCAGCGCGCATCGGCCCGTCACCCACCATCACCAAGCGCAATCCTGGCTGCAACTGCTTGGCTGCCTGGTAGGTTTTGATGACCAATTGCAAATTCTTTTCTACGGCGATGCGCCCGACGTACAGCATCACCGGGCTGTCGTCCTGCACGCCCCATTGCGCGCGCAAACTGGCATCGCGCTTGGCGGGAGAAAACAACTGCGTCTCCACTCCTCGCGGCACCACATGCAAGCCTTTAAAGCCTTTGCGGCCCAGCTCATGCGCCAAATTGGCCGTGGGCACCATGGTGGCATGCGCGCTGTTGTGGAACTTTTTCATGTACGCCAGAATCGCGCCGCTCAGCCAGGCCAAACCATAGTGCTGGCTATAGGCGTGAAAGTTGGTACGAAAGTCGGTACTCACCGGTAGTTTGAGTTTGCGTGCCGCTTGCAGCGCCGACCAGCCCAGCGGCCCTTCGGTGGCAATGTGCACCACGTCCGGCCGCTGGCGCGTCCAGAGTTTGAGCAATTCGCGTTTGGCCGGCAGGCCCATTCGCAACTGTTTATAAAAAGGAATCGGAATGCCGCGCACCAGCACTTCTTCAAAATTGGTGGTGTGATCGGCGGTTTGCCCCGCTTGCTGACGCGGCCTGACCAGCCACACCACATGCCCGCGCTCGCGCAGACCGAGCACAATTTTGGACAAGGTATGCGCTACCCCGTTAATATCAGGCGGGTAGGTCTCGGTGACTACGGCGATTTTGAGCGCAGTGTGGGTAGGCGCAATGCGCTCGACCAAGATAGTAGAGGGTGTGCTCATGCTTGCGAATGTCGCAAAGCAATGCAGCAGTTTCATGAAGATTGCATGACGTTTCAATGAAATGCCAATGGCGGGCGTGATACCTGGGTTTTGTCATCAAGTTTTCATGTAAAACCGAGACATTGCGATGGCTAGGGCGTTTCGTGCCTAGTCTTTATGTCCATCAGGAGCCAACATGCATCCCTTCTTTGAAACTGTCGCCACCCAGCGCTGGGACGACCACCGTTACTACCACCATAGCCGGATCAACCAGTTTTTGCATTTGATCAGCGCCATGTCTTTCTTGGTGGCCTATGTGTTTTTGTTTATCGATCCGGTCGTTTCCGCTCTGGTCGCCTGGCTGGTTTCCATGACCACACGCCAAATCGGTCATTTCTTCTTTGAGCCTAAAGACTATGACCATGTGAACCAAGCCACCCATGAACACAAAGAAGAGATCAAGGTTGGCTATAACCTGTTTCGCAAAATTGTGCTGCTCAGCATCTGCGCCGCCATTCCCGTCATCGCCTACTGGATGCCCGACGCGCTGCAATGGGCGATTCCCCAGGCCTACGAAGACACCCCCATCCGCATGACCGCCATGGCTTGGTTGTTTTTAGGCGCCGGTGGCCTGGTGTTCCGCGTCCTGCAACTGTGGAAACAAGAAAACCTGACCGCCGGTCTGGCCTGGGCTTACAAAATCATTACCGACCCAGTGCATGACATCAAGATGTACCACAAGGCCCCCATGTATCTGCTGCGCGGCCAGCTGATCGATCCCATGGAGCATGTCAGCGCCCCAGGCCACTAAGCCTTAGCGCGGCCGGGGCAAGCAGCTTCAGCGCACCAGGCCACTGAGCAGTGGCCAGCGCTGTTGCAGCATTTCTTTGAGTACCTGGCGGCGGATAGAGCGGTGTGACTGCGTCGCATCGCTCCACCACCAGGCGTCCGATTGCATGGCCAATGCAGCCGCGACAAAACGCTCGCAAAACAAATCAAAGGTCTGGTCATCAAAATTGAAGCTGAAAATCATGCGGCCCGAGCCTACCCAACTCAGGGCAACGCCATGGTCGCGCAGATAGTATTGCAGCAGCCAGTGGTAACGCCCCGGCTGCTCAAATACCACGGCCCATACGCTTTCCATGCCACGCACCCGCACCGGCACGCCGGCCTCCTGAAGGCGCTGGTTCAGCTTGGCTTGGCGGCCGTTCCACAGAGCCGAAGCATTGGCATACACCGCTTGAACTTCGGGCGTCTCGATGTAGTGCAAAAACACATTCATGGCGCACATCACATAAGGGTGTGCGTTAAAAGTGCCGCGCGCGAAAGCCACGTTGCCCGGGCTGTCATCGCCAAAGCGCTTCATCCAGCGGCTTTGTCCGCAGACCACGCCCACCGGCAAACCGCCGCCCAAGGTCTTGCCGTAGGTCACCATATCGGCGCGCACACCAAAATATTCTTGCGCGCCGCCATAGGCCAAGCGAAAGCCCAAAAACACCTCATCCAAAATCAGCGCAATGCCTTTTTCGGTACATACCTCACGCAGGGTATGCAGCCATTGGCGGTAAGCCTCTTTGTCGTAACCCACGCTGCGCCCGCCGTCGATCAAGGTGGCATCCGTCGGCGCAGCGCGGTTGGGGTGCAGCGCTTGCAAGGGGTTGATCAGCACGCAGGCGATGTCATTGCGGTTGCGCAATACGCGCAAGGTATTGGCGTGCATTTCATTGAGCGTCAGCGTGTCGCCGGACGGCGGCATCGGGTTGCCCGGGCCAGGCTGCACATCGTCCCACCAGCCATGGTAGGAACCGGTGAAGCGCACGATTTTGCGCTTGCCGCTGTGGTAGCGCGCCATGCGCACCGCTTGCATCACCGCCTCGGTGCCCGACATATGGAAGGAGACTTCCTGCTGACCCGAAATGCGGCACAGGCGCTCCACGTTATCGCGCACCACCGGGTGGTAGGCGCCCAGCGTGGGCCCCAGGGTTTCGGCCATGGCCGAGCCTTTGCGTATGCAGTCTTTGTAAAAGTCCAGACCAAACAGGTTGACGCCATAGGAGCCGGTCACATCGATATGGCGCTTGCCGTCCATATCGGTCAGCCACACGCCCTCGCTGGACTGCCAGAAATTGCCCGTCTTGACATAGCGGTACAGCACTTCGCGGAACTGGTAAGGCACCCGAATCTGGCTGATCAGCTGCATGTCCGACACCATAGATCGGGTGGCATCGGTATGGGCAATCGTCAGCGGGCTGCTTTCGCGCAATTGCGTACCCAGGCGCGCCAGGGGGTTTTGCGCTGCGCAGCGACTGGCGGCGGCGCACCATCGGTGGCAACCCAGGCGGCTTCGTCGTAGCTGTAAGCCGGAATCCATTGCGCCATGCGCTTGGCCATGCGCAAATGCCCGCCCAAGGAAGGGTGCTTGGCCAGCGACAACTCCAGCCGCTGCTTAGCCCGCCCCGCCACCACCAAGGCTGCGCCCGCGCCCGCGGCCCATGTCAGCCATTGAACCATTTCGCTAGAAGTTTGCATACGACTTCGCTTTCCTTAAAACCCACTTTGTATGACCTCACGGTTAAAGAATGATGACTATTTCAGAACGTGTCCAAAAAATATTCGCCCAGGAAGACCTTAACTTCCTTTTGACCAACCGTATTCCGCGCTTGACGGCCACGCATTTTGTAGGTTGGTTCAGCCAGATCAAGAGCCCCCTGCTGGCGCGCATGTCCATCACGGTGTGGCGTTGGTTTTCTGGCTTGGACTTAAGCGAGTCCCGCCAGCAGCGTTTTGGCAGCCTGCATGAATGCTTTATTCGCGAGCTCAAAGATGGTGCCCGCCCGGTGGACCCAGACCCGCAGCTTATGGCCAGCCCCTGCGATGGCATCGTCGGCGCCTGCGGTCAGGTCGTGGACGGACAGTTGTTTCAGGCCAAGGGCTTTCCCTATTCTTTGGAAGATTTGCTGGGTAAGGAGGGGCGGGACACGCCCTGGGCCGACGGCGTCTTTTTGACCATACGCATCACCTCGGCCATGTACCACCGCTTTCATGCGCCTTATGACTTGCGCATGCACCGGGTGCATTACTTTTCAGGCGATACCTGGAACGTCAACCCGATCGCGCTCAAGCGCGTGGAAAAATTGTTTTGCAAAAACGAGCGTGCCTTGCTGCATGTAGAGGTGGGCGAGCAAAAATACCCGGTCGCCTTGGTGCCGGTGGCGGCCATTTTGGTGGCCAGCATTCGGCTGCATGCCATCGACACCGTGCTGCACACCCGCTACCAAGGGCCGGTGGACTTAGCCTGCGATACGCGCTACCGTAAGGGCGAGGAGATGGGCTGGTTTCAGCATGGCTCGACCATCATTGTGTTTGCGCCCAAGGGATTTACCTTGGCCCCGGGCATCGGCGATGGTACGCCGGTGCGTATGGGGCAAGCCTTGCTGCGTCTGCCCTAAGTCACAGGGCGGTGCGGGCAGCGATGGGAACGGGCATCGCTTCTAGGGGTGGGTTGCTCGCCTGGGCTTTAGGTTTGGCCGGCTGCGCGGGGGAAGGCACAAAGTCCAGCACCTGGTCCCAGTAAATCAGTTCCAGCGTGCCGTCCATGTGCTCCACCAGCGCTGAGCGGCTCTCCACCCAGTCGCCATCATTGCAATACAAGATGCCGTCAATCATGCGGATTTCTGCGCGGTGGATATGGCCGCAAACCACGCCGTCGAAGCCGCGTTTGCGCGCTTCGTGGGCCACTGCGTTTTCAAAGTCGGCGACAAAATTCACCGCTTTTTTCACCTTGTTTTTCAGGTAGGCCGACAGCGACCAATAGGGCAACTTCAGGCGCCGGCGCACATTGTTCAGGTGGCGGTTGAGGCGCAGAGCAATCTCATACAAGTTGTCGCCCAGATAGGCCAGCCATTTGGCGTACTTCACGACCGCATCGAAATAGTCGCCATGGATGAGCCAGAGCTTGCGACCGTCGGCCAAAGTGTGGGTGGACTCATGACAGACCTCTACGCCACCGAAATGGTGGTCTATAAAGCCGCGTGCAAATTCGTCATGGTTACCGGGGATAAACACCACATGGCAGCCTTTGCGCGCTTTGCGCAGCAGCTTTTGCACCACGTCGTTGTGGGCTTGCGGCCAATACCATTTGCGCTTGAGCTGCCAGCCATCAATGATGTCGCCGATGAGATACAGATGGTTGCTGGTGTGCGATTTAAGGAATTCAATCAGAGCCTCTGCCTGACAGCCCGGTGTTCCCAGATGCAAGTCTGAGATGAATACAGCGCGGTAGTGCATCCAGTCCCCATATAAGTAAGTGATCGAAGGCGCAATGTGCACGCATGCCATCGCTCCTGCCGCACACGAGTATCAATAAGGCGTATGACGGATTGATGAAACCTGGCAGCCTATCTGGCGCTCCGCTTTCACTACTGAAAAAGGTATCATCCATCGTCGGAAACGACAAAATTTAACAAAACCGCAATATTTCGACATTAGATTCGTAGAAAATGTGATTTGTAAATGGAGTTAAAAATGTTCTCAAACGATACCAGGTATCTAAGTCTTCTGGGCCTCGCCACCATGTTGGCCGTTGCGCCAGCCGCGGCACAAAACACCAG
>CANNEW010000165.1 GCA_947503685.1 Comamonadaceae bacterium
TGACCGCCAGGTGCTAGCGGTCAGCCATTTGCCCCAAGTGGCCGCCTGCGCCGATCAGCACTGGGTGGTGCGCAAACAGCTGCAAGGCGGGCAGACGCTGAGCGAGGTTGCGCCGGTGCAACAAGCCAAGCGCGAGTCCGAAATCGCGCGTATGCTAGGCGGTCAAAGCAGTTCGCTAACAACTATGGCGCATGCGCGCGAAATGCTGGAGCAAGCCCGTGCCTGAACCCCAACTCGAATTAGTCCTCATCACTGGCATGTCTGGCTCTGGGAAGTCCGTAGCCCTGCATGCGTTGGAAGACGCAGGCTATTACTGCGTGGACAATTTGCCACCGCCCTTGCTCATGGATTTCATCGCTTTGCAAAGCGGCGAACATTTCACTCGCGTCGCCATTGCCATGGATGTGCGCAGCGCCAAGGGCTTGCCGCTGGTGCCCGCGCAACTGGACAAGCTGCGCGCCCAAGGCATAGGCATCAAAACCTTGTTTCTCGATGCCAATACCGACACCTTGGTGCGGCGCTATTCCGAAACGCGTCGTAAACACCCTTTGTCCCAAACCGATACCCAGCCGGGCGACGAGCGGCGTGCCCTGGCCGATGCGATTGAACTAGAGCGCAGTCTGCTCGCCGACATACGGGCGCATTCTTATGTGATTGATTCGAGCATGATTCGCTCGGCCCAATTGCAGGCCTATGTCAAGAGTTTGATCACGGCGCCGGTAGCGCAACTGACCTTGGTGTTTCAGTCTTTTTCTTTCAAGCGCGGCGTCCCTTCCGATGCGGACTTTGTGTTTGACGTGCGCATGCTGCCCAACCCCCATTACGAGGCGCAGCTGCGCGTGCTTACGGGCAGAGATGCGCCGGTGGCCGCATTCTTGCGTGCGCAGCCTGAAGTGCTGCGCATGGAGCAGCAAATAAGCGACTTTTTAGACAGCTGGATAGGCGCTTTGGTGCTAGACCATCGCAGCTATGTCACCGTGGCCATCGGCTGTACCGGCGGCCAGCACCGTTCTGTGTATTTGGTGGAACAACTGGCCGCCCACTTCGCGCCGCATTGGGTCACCTTAAAACGCCACCGCGAACTACAGCGCGAAGCCGATCTGCAGCTTGCGGTCTAGGCCTTAAGCGGGCCCAGCAGTTTCCAAGAGTTTGCGCACCGGCGCTGGCAAACCCAAGGCGGGCCAGTCTTGCTTGGCAAGCCAACCACCTTGTATGCCTGGCAAACGGCGGTCGGTAGTCAAGCGCACATAAATGGGATGCAGGTGTAAGTCTTTGTGCGTAAGCACATGCACAAAGCTTTCCAGTGGCTGCAAACTTTTGCACGCTGTTGCGGGCAGGGCATCGCGCAATTGCGCTTCGCCCTCAAACACCGGTAAGCAGTGCAGCCCCGCCCAGACGCCCGGCGCAGGCCGTCTTTGCAGCCATACCGCGCCACTGGCGTCTTGCGCCCACAAGAGCCATAGCGACTGGCTGCTGCGTTTGAGTTTGCGGCTGCGCACAGGAAACGCCTGCATCGTGCCCGTAGCGTGTGCGCGGCAATCTGCTTGCAATGGGCATTGGCCGCATAGCGGTTTGCGCGCCAAGCAGACGGTGGCGCCCAAGTCCATCATGCCCTGGGTATAGCGCGCCATGGCCTTGGCTCCGGCCTTTGCATGGGGCACTAATTCCTGCGCCAAAGCCCAAAGCGCGCGCTCCGGCGCCGCTTGCGCCAGATCGCCCTCAAAGGCCAGCCAGCGCGTCAGCACGCGCTTGACATTCGCATCCAAAATCGCCACCCGTTCGCCAAAACACAGGGACGCAATCGCCGCCGCAGTGGAGCGCCCAATGCCGGGCAGGGTTTGCAGCAGCGCGGCCTGTTGTGGGAATTGCCCTCCGTATTGCTGCATCACGATCTGCGCGCAGCGGTGCAGATTGCGCGCCCGGCTGTAATAGCCCAGCCCGCTCCACAAGCCCATCACCTCGTCGGCGCTGGCCTGTGCCAAGTCGGCCACCGTGGGTAGGCGGCGGGTAAAGCGTTCGAAGTACTCACGCACCGTGGCGACCTGGGTTTGCTGCAACATGATTTCAGACAGCCAGACGCGATACGGGTCTTGGGTGTTTTGCCAGGGCAGGCTATTGCGCCCATGGCTTGTTTGCCAGCGCACCACTTTTTCCGCCACGCCGGGCACGCTCTTGTCACTTAGGGCTTTTGGCATACCGGGCAAAAAAATGTGGACCTTTGGCCTTGGCGTATCGCTTTGATGGCGCTGCCGCAAGCGCGGCAGGGCAGGCCTTGGCGCCCGTATACCGCTGCCTCGAGTTGGAAATAACCCGATTCGCCTTGTGCATTGGAAAAGTCTTTGAGCGTGCTGCCGCCGATTTCTACTGCCCGCGCCAGCACCGTGCGTATGGCGGCGTGCAATCGCGTGGCGCGCGCCAGGCTAATGCGTTCGGCCCGGGTGCTCGGGCGGATGCCGGCCATGAACAAGGCTTCGCTGGCGTAAATATTACCAACACCCACTACCAGCTCGCCACCCAACAGCACTTGCTTGACCACGGTTTTGCGCTTTTTCAGGGCTTTCCAAAATTCCAGCGCTTGAAAATCGTCGCCCAAGGGTTCTACCCCCAGCTTGCCTAGTAATTTGTGGGCGGCGGGGCTGGACTCAGCGGGTACAAACACCACGGCGCCAAAGCGGCGCGGGTCGTGTAAGCGCAGCGTGCCCTGGCTGGTTTGCAAGTCCATATGGTCGTGCTTACCGGCCTCGCCCGGCACGCGCTCAAAGCGCAGGCTGCCCGACATGCCCAGGTGCAGCAGTAACAGGCCTTGGTCTAAATCCAGCAACAGGTATTTGCCCCGGCGGCGCACGCCAAGCACCTGGCGCCCCGCCAGCGTCTGCGGCTCACAGCCCAGGGGCCAGCGCAGGGCTTTACCCATGCGCAGGGCCAGGATGCGCGCACCGGCAATGCGATCGGCAAAGCTTTGGCGCGTTACTTCAACTTCGGGTAGTTCGGGCATAGGTGGGGTAGGTAAAGCAAAGCCAGTGCAGGGGCATGGCCCGGACCGGGGATCGATTGCGCGGGGCTTGGATTATTATGGCCTCATGTCACGCACTCCCTTTTTGATGGCTCTCGCGCTGTTGGCTTTTATTGCTGATGCGCGCGCGCAATCGGCCAAAGCCCCGGTGCCCCAAGCCATTGCCGCAGAGAAAGCGGCCGAGCGTTCGGCACTTAACGCCTCTATTTTTTACCAGGTGATGCTGGCCGAAATGAGCTTTAACAATGGCGATACCGGTGCGGCCTACAGCCTGATGTTGAACGCCGCGCGCGAGTCCAAAGAGGCCCAACTGTTTCAGCGGGCGGTGGACATCGGCTTGTCCGGGCGCGATGCCAATGCCGCAGTGGGCGCGGCCAAGGCCTGGCAGCAGGCGTTGCCGCAGTCACCAGAGGCGGACCGTTACCTTTTGCAATTGCTGATCGGGCTTAACCGCTTGCCCGAAACCCTGGCCCCTTTGCAGCGCAGCGTGGCCCGCGCCCCGCAAGCCGAACGCGCCGGCCTGATTAGCGCGCTGACGCGCTTGTATGCGCGCGCTACCGATAAAGCCGCTGCTGCCGACCTCATCGAAAAAGCCTTGGCCGCAGAGCTGGGTAACCGTAGAAGCGGGCCGGCCGGCTGGGCCGCCATTGGCAATTTACGCCTGGTAGCTGGCAATCGCGCTGCGGCACTGGTAGCGGTGCGTAAAGGCGCTGCATTGGACGCTTTGTCGGACGATATTGCAGCCCTGGCCATCAATCTGCTCG
This sequence comes from Comamonadaceae bacterium, assembly GCA_947503685.1. Lineage (GTDB taxonomy): Bacteria > Pseudomonadota > Gammaproteobacteria > Burkholderiales > Burkholderiaceae_C > Allorhodoferax. The sequence continues at coordinate 3,778 of CANNEW010000165.1, forward strand.
ACGGCAGCTCGGAAGATCTGGATACATTGCTGGGCGCGTATTTTGCCGCCAGCCCATCAGGCCAGGTGCGTATGGGCTATGTGCGCAAATTGATCGACTTGCAGCGTTATCCCCAAGCCTTGGCGCAGGTGACGCAGCTAACGCAGGCGCAGCCGGACTTCGCCGATGCCTGGCTGCTGCGCGGTTCGATTGAATTTCAAAACCAAGACTTGCAAAATGCCGAGCAGTCTTTGACTCGCTATTTAGGTGCTTTGCCGCCAAGCCGCACGCAGGAGGACCCAGATGAGGACGGCCTCACGCCGCGCGGCATCGTGCAAGCTTATTTACTGCTATCGCAAATTGCAGAAAAGCAGGGCGATTTTGCGAAAGCGCAAAGCTTTCTCGCGCGTATCAACAGCCCGCAAGACATCGCTAGAGTGCAAATCCGCCGCGCGATGATGTTTGCCAAGCAAGGACGCTTGGAAGAAGCCCTGGCCTTGGTGCGCAACCTGCCCGAGGACGATGCCGACGAAGCGCGCAACAAGTTACAGGCGCAATTGCAATTGCTGCGCGAAGGCCGGCGCGAAGAAGAAGCCTATGCCTTGCTGACCCAGGCGACTCAAAAAGCGCCAGACGATGTGGACTTGTTGTACGAACTGGCCTTGTCCGCAGAAAAACTGGGGCGGGTTGATGAAATGGAAAAAACCCTGCGGCGCGTGATCACGCTGCAAGCCGATTACCACGCGGCTTACAACGCCCTGGGCTATTCACTGGCCGACCGCAACCAGCGTTTGCCCGAGGCCCGCGCGCTGATTGAAAAAGCACTCAGCCTCGCCCCCAACGACCCGTTTATTCTGGACAGCCTGGCCTGGGTGGAGTTTCGCAGCGGCAATAGCGCGCAAGCGGCGAGCATCCTGCGCGCCGCCTTTAGCGCCCGCCCCGACGCCGAAATTGCAGCCCATCTGGGCGAGGTTTTGTGGGCCATGAATTTGCGCGAGGAGGCTAATGCCGCCTGGGCCAAGGGGCTGGAGCTCAACCGCGATAACGACACACTCAAGTCCACCATCGTGCGCCTACGCGGCAGCTTATGAGCCATAGGAGGGCCGTGGCCGGGCGCCTGTTTGCGGCCTGTCTGGTGCTCCTATGTGCGCTGCTTGTAGCCTGTAGCACGCCAACTAAACGGCAGGAGTACGTGACCCCCAACGATGTGTGGGAAGGCCGTTTGTCGGTCCAGGTCGCAGGCGAACCGCCGCAACGTATTAGCGCGGATTTTTTTCTGGAGGGTACGGCCCGCCGCGCCAGTCTGACGCTCAACTCGCCATTGGGTACCCGCCTGGCCCGCATGCAGTGGGATGCCTCCTCGGCCACGCTTGAGGTAGGCGATCAAAAGCGCAGCTTTGAATCGGTCGATGCCATGAGCACCCACAGTCTGGGCAGCGCCCTGCCCATGCAGGCCTTGTTTGCCTGGCTGCAGGGGCGGCCCGAAACCGCGCCGGGCTGGGAGATTCAAACCCTGGACATGCTGCAAGGCCGTATCCGCGCGCGCAGTGTGGACCGAACGCCCGCAGTGCAAATTGACCTGGTGCTTGAGCCCAGATAATCCGGCCATGCAGGCGCTCTACGACATCCCCGCCCCGGCCAAGCTCAATTTGTTTTTGCACATTACGGGGCGGCGTGCTGACGGCTATCACCTGCTGCAATCGGCATTTATGTTGATCGATTGGTGCGACCAACTGCATTTTGAAATGCGCAAGGACGGGGGTATAAGCCGCGAAGACCTGACCTGGGCCCTGCCCGAAGATGACTTATGCCTGCGCGCGGCCAAAGCGCTGCAAAGCGCCAGCGGCTGTGCTTTGGGCGTGCACATCGGCATTGCCAAATCCATACCCGCCCAGGCCGGTATGGGTGGCGGCTCGTCGGACGCAGCTTCAACCCTGCTGGCGCTCAACCGGCTGTGGAAGCTGGATTGGACGCAGTCCCAATTGGCGGCACTTGGCCTGCAACTGGGCGCCGATGTGCCCTTTTTCCTGCTCGGGCAGCATGCCTGGGTGGAAGGTGTTGGCGAACAGCTCACGCCGACCAGCCTGCCTGCGGGGCGCTTTGCGGTGCTTAAGCCCGAGGCCGGGTTGGACACCCGCAGCGTCTTCGCCCACCCCATACTCGAACGCAATACCGGCCTTGCTATAATTTCAGGCTTCGCTGCAAACCCCTACGGCTTTGGCCGCAACGATTTGCAGCCTGTTGCCGAACTGCTTTGCCCCGCTGTGGGCCAGTCCCTTGCCTGGTTTGCGGCTCAGGGATTGACCGCCAGGATGACGGGTTCAGGCAGTGCGGTGTTTGCGCTACTGCCTACAGGCTTTGAGTTGGCTGGTGCCCCTGAGCACATGGCGCTGCGGGTCTGCAACAGTTTGGAGGCGCATCCCCTGCTAGGGTGGTGTTGAAAGCGTTGGTTTTCGGTTGGCAGCCTTGTGCTGGCAACCCGTGTAGGGGAATCGCCAAGTTGGTTAAGGCACTGGATTTTGATTCCAGCATGCGAAGGTTCGAATCCTTCTTCC
>CANNEW010000166.1 GCA_947503685.1 Comamonadaceae bacterium
TGCTGCCTTCTTAGCCGGTGCGGCTTTCTTCGCAGGTGCTGCCTTCTTAGCCGGTGCGGCTTTCTTCGCAGGTGCTGCCTTCTTAGCCGGTGCGGCTTTCTTCGCAGGTGCTGCCTTCTTAGCCGGTGCGGCTTTCTTCGCAGGTGCTGCCTTCTTAGCCGGTACGGCTTTCTTCGCAGGTGCCGCTTTTTTTGCGGCTGGTTTTTTTGCAGTTGCCATGACTATCTCCTTGATCAATTTACAAAGAGCACTTTTTGCCGATCTTTTTGACAAAAAGAGATCCATGTGGTTGGGTTGGTTCCCAGCAACATGAACGGGGGGTCACGGTCCACAGGCAGTCGGGGTACGCCGCCACGGAACCATGAAATTGAGAAACAGGGTTCAAAGCATTATTCCCAAGACAATGCTCCGCCTGATTGGTATTCAATGACGCGGGTCTCAAAGAAGTTGCGCTCCTTCTTGAGGTCTATCATTTCGCTCATCCAGGGGAATGGATTCTCTTCATGGGGGAACAAGGCCTCTAGGCCGATCTGCGTGGCACGGCGGTTAGCGATGTAGCGCAAATACCCCTTGAACATAGACGCATTCATACCCAATACGCCGCGGGGCATGGTGTCTTCCGCATAGCGGTATTCAAGCTCGACCGCTTTTTCGAACAAACCCTTGATTTCGGCCTTGAATTCCGCCGTCCACAGATGCGGATTTTCCGCCTTGAGTTGGTTGATCAAATCAATGCCGAAATTACAGTGCATAGACTCGTCGCGCAAAATGTACTGGTACTGTTCGGCAGCGCCGGTCATTTTGTTCTGCCGCCCCAATGCCAAGATCTGGGTAAAGCCCACATAAAAGAACAAACCTTCCATCAGGCAGGCGAACACGATCAGGGACTTGAGCAAGGTCTGGTCAGTTTGCGGCGTACCCGTATGGAAATGCGGGTCCATGATCGCTTCGATAAACGGAATGAGGAACTCGTCCTTGTCCCGGATCGACTTGACTTCGTTATAGGCACTGAAGATTTCGCCTTCGTCTAAGCCCAGAGATTCAACGATGTACTGGTAAGCGTGGGTGTGAATGGCTTCTTCAAAGGCCTGGCGCAGCAAAAACTGGCGGCACTCGGGTGCCGTGATGTGACGGTAGGTGCCCAGCGCAATATTGTTGGCTGCCAGCGAATCGGCGGTGACAAAAAATCCCAGATTGCGTTTGACCATACGACGCTCGTCCTCCGTCAGACCGTTCGGGTCTTTCCAGAGTGCAATGTCGCGGGTCATATTGACCTCTTGGGGCATCCAGTGGTTGGCGCAAGTAGCCAGGTATTTTTCCCAGGCCCATTTGTATTTAAAGGGCACCAACTGATTCACATCGGTCTGGCCGTTGATGATGCGCTTATCCGAGGCGCGCACGCGCTGCGGCGTTGCAGCGGCCGCTGTTTGCGCTTTGGCGGCGGCGGGCGCTGCGCTCGGCATAACCGGCGTATCCACAGCGGCAGCCATGGCCTGCGGGTTCAATGCCGGCGTACGGGCATAGGCTTCGCTGGCCGCATCCAAGGGGTTTGCTGCGAAAGGCTGCAGTGAGGCCGGTTTTACTTCTTCATCCCAAGTCAACATAATGGTTCCAATATTTCTAAATTAGTACAGCACGGTCTGGCGTGCCAGTGAGTTGCTAAGTCAGCGCTGAAATTTCAAGTCGGTCATTCGAATCCGTACTGCTTCATTGGCAGGCTTCACAGGTGGGGTCGTCCACGCCGCAGAATTTGATATCCGTCGCCGCGCTGCTGCTCATTTCCATTTGCTCCTGGGCCACCGCCGCTGCGGCTGCCAGCAAAGACCCGCCCGAAGGCGCGGTAGCTTGCGTTGAGGACACTGAATTCATGCGGCCCGAGCTGACGGTGGATTTCTCCGCATGCGTGGCCGACATAGTGCGCAAATAGTAGGTGGTTTTCAAACCGCGCAGCCAAGCCAGTTTGTAGGTTTCATCCAGCTTTTTGCCCGAAGCACCTGCCATATAAATATTGAGCGACTGGGCTTGGTCAATCCACTTCTGACGACGCGCTGCAGCTTCCACCAGCCAACGGGTCTCTACTTCAAACGCGGTGGCATACAACTGCTTGATTTCATGCGGAACCCGGTCCATGGGACTGAGCGAGCCATCAAAGTGTTTCAGGTCCATCACCATCACGTCATCCCACAAACCAATGCGCTTGAGATCGCGTACCAGATAACTGTTGACGACCGTGAATTCGCCCGACAAATTCGATTTGACCGACAAATTGCCAAAGCAGGGCTCGATCGACGCGTCCACGCCGATGATGTTGGAAATAGTTGCCGTCGGGGCGATAGCCACACAGTTGGAATTGCGCATGCCGTCCTTGGCAATTTTGCGGCGTAGCGCGTCCCAGTCCATGGTCGATGAGCGGTCCACCTCGACATAGCCGCCGCGCTCTTTGGCCAACATGTCCAGCGTATCCAGGGGCAAAATTCCGCGATCCCACAAGGAGCCTTTGAAGCTGGAATAGCTGCCGCGCTCACGCGCCAGCTCGGTGGATGCCCAGTAAGCGTAATAGCTGATGACCTCCATCGAGGTATCTGCAAATTGCACCGCGGCGTCGCTGGCATAGGGTATGCGCAAGGAGTACAGACTGTCCTGAAAAGCCATCACACCCAGTCCTACCGGACGGTGGCGTACGTTCGAGTCACGGGCTTTTTTGACCGCGTAGTAATTGATATCAATCACGTTATCGAGCATGCGCATGGCCGTGGTAATCGTGCGCTTGAGTTTTTCATGATCCAAAGCACCCTCTTTGATGTGCTGCAGCAAATTGACCGATCCCAGATTGCAGACTGCCGTCTCGGTATCCGAGGTATTGAGTGTGATTTCAGTGCACAAATTGCTGGAATGGACTACACCGGCATGCTGTTGGGGCGAACGGATATTGCAGGCGTCCTTGAAGGTAATCCAAGGGTGCCCGGTTTCAAACAACATCGTCAGCATCTTGCGCCACAGGTCACTGGCTTCCAAAATACGTGCTGGTTTGATTTCACCGCGCGCGGCCTGTTGCTCGTAGGCCACATAGGCCGTCTCAAATTCGACGCCGAATTTGTCATGCAAATCAGGCACGTTAGACGGAGAAAACAAAGTCCACTGGCCTTTTTCCATCACGCGGCGCATGAACAAATCCGGTATCCAGTTGGCCGTATTCATGTCGTGGGTACGGCGGCGGTCATCGCCGGTGTTCTTGCGCAACTCCAGAAACTCTTCAATATCCAGGTGCCAGGTTTCCAGGTAGGTGCACACCGCGCCTTTGCGCTTACCGCCCTGGTTCACCGCCACAGCCGTGTCATTCACCACTTTGAGGAAGGGCACCACGCCTTGGGATTCGCCATTGGTGCCTTTGATGTGCGAACCCAGCGCACGCACCCGCGTCCAATCATTACCCAGGCCGCCGGCAAACTTGGACAACAAGGCGTTTTCTTTGATGGATTCGTAAATACCATCTAAATCGTCCGGCACGGTGGTCAAGTAGCACGAGGACAGCTGCGAGCGCAAGGTGCCGCTATTAAACAAAGTCGGCGTGCTCGACATAAAGTCGAAGGACGAAAGAATCTCATAAAACTCGATAGCCCGGGATTCGCGCTCGGCTTCGTTAAGCGACAGACCCATGGCGACGCGCATAAAGAAGGCCTGCGGCAATTCAATACGCGTCTTGTTGTGGTGCAGGAAGTAGCGGTCATACAAGGTTTGCAGACCGAGGTAGTCAAATTGGTGGTCGCGCTCTGCACGCAAGGCGCCGCCCAATCGCTTGAGGTCGAAATGCAATAGCTTTTCGTCCAGCAACTCGTGTTGCACGCCTTTTTTAATGAAGTCAGGGAAATAATCGACATAGGCCTGCTGCATGTCTGCGGCGGGCACGTCTTGACCCAATACTTCTCGCGAAATCGTATGGAAAAGCAGTCGTGCGGTGGCGTAGGTGTAGTCAGGATCTTTCTCGATCAAGGTACGCGCCGCCAAAATAGACGCCTTGTACACCTCATCGACAGGCACGCCGTCGTACAGGTTACGCAGGGTCTCGGCAATGATGGGGTCAGCCTTGACTTCGGAGCCTAAATTCGAGCAGGCGTTGCGGATGCGCTCGGTCAATGCCTCCATATCCAAAGCGACACGCTGACCACGGTCCACCACATGCAAAGTAGGCGCAGCGGGCGCCGCTTGCACCTGCTGCTTGGCGCGTTCCTGCGTACGCCTTTCGCGGTACAAGACATAGGCGCGTGCGACCTCATGGTGTCCGCCACGCATCAAGCCGAGTTCCACCTGGTCCTGCACGTCCTCGATATGAAACGTTCCACCACCGGGACGCGAGCGCATCAACGCGCGAATCACTTGCTGCGTCAAAGCATCCACCGTCTCGCGCACACTGGCCGAGGCCGCGCCTTGGGTGCCATGCACGGCGAGCGAGGCCTTCATGATGGCGACCGCAATTTTGTTCGGCTCGAAGGGCACCACCGCGCCATTACGGCGGATGATCTGGTAACTGGTCAGCGCGTTAAGGCTGGTTTCATTCGAAAAATGGGCGCTAAGCGGTACGGCCGTCGCGGGCGCCTGGGAAAGAGTCGAAATTGATTGCATGATTTGCTTTTTTTGATCCGAATAGAGGTCAACGAAGTCCGGCTGGATGAGGCGCGGCGGGATGCATGGTGGGCACCGTCAACTGCCTGCCCACACTATATATGGTGTGCGGCCGGCTGGCAAGCCACTACAGGTAGTGTACCGGCTATGAATTCGATAAAAATAGTGCGACAGCTGAAAGCCAAGCCAAACCGGGGACTGTGCACAAGTTCTCCCCCACCGCATGCGCAGCCCGCAAGGCCTGGTGTGGGAGTACTTTCAGCGACTAAATGTCGGCAGCGCAGGGGGTTTGCAGGCATCGGCTAAGCAACAGCGCCAATAGGCTGGACTTTACGAAAACGGCCCTGAGCCCTTTGCACTGTTTTGGGGCTTGTTACGAAAAAGCCAAGGGCTGAATTTTTTATCAGCCCGGCAGTCCCAAGTTCAAGTGCGAGGCGACATCCGACAAACGATGCCATTCAAAACCTGGCCCTGGATCTATTTTCCGGCCGGGCGCCACATCGCTGTGACCGGCAAGGTGGCGCAAGGGGTATTGTTCAGACAAGGCGCACAACAATGCGCGCAGGCCATCGTACTGGGCGGGCTCAAAAGTATCGCCCTCCAGCCCCTCGAGCTCAACGCCAATCGAAAAGTCATTGCAGTTATCGCGCCTTTGAAAAGAAGAGGCTCCGGCATGCCATGCGCGATCCTCACAACTGACAAACTGCCACAAGGCGCCATCACGGCGAATCAAAAAATGGGCCGATACCTCGAGTCCCCGCAGGGTTTGAAAATAGGGATGGGCATCCCAGTCAAGCGTATTGGTAAACAAGCGCTCTACCGCGTCACCTGTGTACACGCCTGGCGGCAAACTGATGGAATGCAGCAGCACCAGATCCAACACCGCACCGGCCGGCCTTGCACCGAAGTTGGGGGAAGCGCAGTGCCGGGCGCCTGCGTACCAACCCAGCGCCCAGGCCAGTCCGTCCGTGGCAAAGCTCTGGTCCGAGGGCATGCGTTCTAATTTTTTGAAGCCGCGCCAGTGACGCGCTTAAGACTCATGGAGCCGCTTGTGCGCTGCACTGCAATACACACCAGACTCACCTTGCGTGGCCTCGTGAGCGACCACATGGGTGCCGCAATGGCTGCAGGCCAGCATCTCGATAGGGCGTTGCGGCGAACCGGGTTTGGGCTCTCGGTCTTTGGCGGCCCGGCGGGTGCGCCATTGCCATGCAATCAGCAAAGCGAGCAGCAGCAACAGTAAATACTTCATACCGAACGGCCCAAAATCACTTCCAACACAAAGCGTGAGCCTACATAGGCCATAAACAAAAAGCCGGTTCCCGCATACAAGAGATAGACCGCCCGCTTACCGCGCCAGCCAAAGCGCGAGCGCCCTAGCAACAGGACCGCAAAAGTCAGCCAGGACAAGACAGAAAAAACGGTTTTGTGGTCCCAGCGCCAGGCATGTCCATGGCCATAGACCAAGTCACCGAATTCATAGCCCACGACCAGCGTGGCTGACAACAACACAAAACCGGCGGCAACAAAGCGATAGGTGAGCCGCTCCAAAGTGAGCAAGGGCAGCCCGCTTTGGGTTTCCACGCCCATACGCATACGCGCTTCAGCCCGGGTCATAAACCAGGCATGGACCGCCGCCGCGCCAAACAAGCCGTAACAGGAAATGGCCACCGCCATATGCAGCGGCA
>CANNEW010000167.1 GCA_947503685.1 Comamonadaceae bacterium
GTCAGCACAAAGCTACACACCGTATCGGCAGGCGAAAAGGCGTGCGGCGTCAAGGCGTTTTGCAAGCGCGCCAGCGCCTCGCGTACCTGCGGCCATAGCAGCAAGGCCTTGGGCGTGGCCTCTAAGCCGCGTCCCCGACGTACCAGCACTTCGTCGCCCAGTGCCTCGCGCAGACGGCGCAAGGCATTGCTCACCGCCGGTTGGGTGAGCGATAGCACCTGGGCGGCCCGCGTCAGGCTACGTTCGGCCATCACCACATCAAAGATTTTGAGCAGGTTCAGGTCGAAGTTGCGTAGTTGCGGAGTGGGCAAGGCCATAAATAGATTTTATGAATGTATGGAATCAAAAATATAAAGTTGACTCGTATTAGTGTAAACCCTAGTATTGTCCCCATGTGCTCTGTATCTCGACTTGATACAAGCCGTTAAAGGAGACGTGTATGTCCTATTTCACCCCATTTTTAATTCCGTCCAGCGCGCCGCGCGCCCCAGGCATGCTTGCCAAAAAACAGACCGTCAAGGCTTCGCGAACCTTGGCCGGCCTCTTATCGGCTGCGGTGGTGGCCGCTTTGATGGTGATTGCCGAGCAGTTGATAGACAACTGGGCCGAAGGCCATTTGTTGTTGGCCTGGGTCCTGCTGTGGTCGGCGCTGTTTGCCGGCTTGGCCTTGCTTGCCCGCCCGCTGCGTATTGCCAGCGTGACGGCGGCATTGGCGCTACAAAACTGGTTCGCAGCGCGCGCGCAGGCCCACTACGAGCAAGCGGCCTGGGAGCTGGCACTGCAGGACCCTCGCGTGCGCCAAGAGTTGCGCGCCGCCCACTCCCGCAGCACCGACACTTAAGCGCTTGCGGCCCTGCAAGCCTTGGCGGGCTTGTTTTTGCCGAGTCATTGATGCGCTCCCTTGCCCGACGCTTTCTTAGGCAGACCGGCTGTCAGGCGCGCGCATTAGGTCAGGACGAGCCGTTCGGGGTCGCGCTGGGCTTGTAAAAAAGCCAGGCTATCGCGCGCCGGCATGGACAGCCAGTCTCCATAGCGCGGGGGCGGCAGCACCACGACCATGCGCTTTTCCTCCCCCGGCTTGTGCATCAGGCGCAAGACGGGATGGTCGTCGGCGTTCACCGTCAGCATGGTGAAACTGAAGATTTCCTGCTCCTGCACCCGCCAGCAAGACCACAAACCGGCCACGCCCAGCGGCGCACCATCGGCGCCGCCAATGCGTGCCGCTACCGCCCGCCCGCTGCGCCAGTCCGGTTCAAACAAGGCCTCGGCGGCAATGATGCAATGCTGGCCGCGCCGCCAGGCATCGCGAAAGCTGGGTTTTTCGAAGGCGGTTTCACTGCGCGCGTTATAGGTGTGGCGCGTCATGCGCAAGTCGGTGGACCACTGCGGCACCAGGCCAAATAAACCGGTTAACGCCTGCCAATGGGGCGCAGTCGGGGGCGCTCCCGCCGGTGTGTTGCGGATAAATAGCGCGCGGTAGCCCGGCCAGACATCGGCCTGCCCCGCGTCCTCGGGCAGGGCGATACCGAAATGGCGCTCAAACCGTTCGCGCCCCTGAATGCCTTGGTAATGGCTGCACATAAGCGGTATTGTCTGCCGGACGGCCCAAGGCTAAGAATCGGGCAATGCGCTGGTGACACCACGGCAGATGATGCCGTTGCGGTGAGCGCCTGCGGGGCGCCCTGAGCGTGCGCTTCAGTTAAGCTTGGGCTGCGTCGCATAGCGCGCACAGCGCAACCCAGGAGCTTCGCCCATGAGCACTTCAGACACCGCAGGATTTGGCAAATTTGTACCCGGGTTTGACTTTTTGCAAAACCTGGCCAAAGCCGCCGGTGAAGCGGGTAGCAGTCCATCGGCGATGCCTAATATGGCGCAGTGGTTAGTGCCCAGCCTCAAAGTAGAGGACCTGGAAAAGCGCATCGAAGAGCTCAAGCATGTGCAGTTCTGGCTGGACCAGAACGCCCGCGCACTCAGCGCCACCATCCAGGCGCTGGAAGTGCAAAAAATGACCATGGAAACCCTAAAGGGCATGAACTTCACCATGGGCATGCCCGGCGCTGCCCAAGCCGCTGCCGCCCCCAAGCCCGCACCGGTAGCTCCCGCCGCACCGCCACCCGCGCCCGAACCAGAGCCCGCTGCCAGCAAGGTGATAGACCCGATGCAGCTATGGGGTGCGCTCACCCAGCAGTTCCAGCACATTGCCAGCACAGCGCTACAGGATGCGGCCAAGCACAGTGCGGCGGTAGTCCAGAGTGCAAAAGCCGCCGGCAAACCCAGCGCCACCAAATCAAAGAGTGCCGCAGCCAAAACCACAGGCAAAGCGCAACGCAAAACCACGGCGGCTAAAAAGAGCGCCAAGTCGCGCCGCAGCGCCACCTAAAACGGCCCGCGCGCCCATCAATAACCTACCATGCAAACTTTTTCTTACGCGCACGCTACGCACCCTCAGTGGCAAAGCGCCAGCGCTTTGGTACTGGCGCAGTTGCGCGGCCAGATGTCGAGCTCGCTGCACGCGGTCACGCCCACGCTGGCACTGCTCTATATCACCGACCATTACGCGCAGGACGCGCAGGAAATTTTGGATCACTTGAGCGCCGAGCTGCCCTCGGTTACCGACTGGTCGGGTACGGTCGGCATAGGCATTGCCGCTAACAACGTGGAGTATTTTGACGAACCGGCCATGGCGGTCATGCTGCTGGATTTGCCGTCTGACCAATACCGCGTGTTTTCCGGGGTTTCGCCTCTAAGTCTGGGCTTTGAAGCCTATAGCGCACTGGTGCATGCGGACGGCACCACGGCGGACCTACCGGAATTGCTGGCCGAAATGTCAAGCCGTACCGAGACTGGCTATTTGTTTGGCGGTCTGGCTAGCAGCCGGGGTAAAAGCGTGCAATTTGCGCTGGCGGCCGATGGCAACTTGAGCGGCCAAGGCCTGGCTAAAGGCGTATTTAGAGGCGGTTTGAGCGGCGTGGCTTTCGGGCCGGAAATTGCCGTGGTCTCGCGCGTCACCCAGGGCTGCAAACCGGTGTCGCGCGTCCGCGTGATTACCGAGGCGCATCACAACCTGGTACTCAGCCTGGACGGCGAACCCGCCTTGGATGCACTGCTGTCAGATTTATCGATTTCACTGGAGCGGCCCCAGGAAGCCTTGCAAGCGGTACGCAGCACCTTGGTTGGCCTGGCCAATCCGCCCACGGGCAGCGACAGCGCTGCAGTTCGCAAAACCGGCAATTTCGGCAGCGACGTGCTGGTGCGCCACATCATCGGTTTGGACCCAGGCCACCGGGGCATCGCGCTGAGTGACCACGCGCGGGTCGGCGGGCAACTGGCCTTTTGCCAGCGCAGTGTGCAGACCGCACGCGCGGACTTAACGCGCATTTGCGCCGAAATACGCGAAGAACTCAGCCCCGAGGAGTTGCTCGAGCCGCAGGCCGTCGGTGCCGCAGCCTCGGGCACTGGCGCGTCTGCGCCGGTGCAAAAAGGCATTGCCGGCGCGATATACATCAGCTGCACCGGGCGCGGCGGCCCGCACTTTGGTGGCGCCAGTGCAGAAATGCAGATTGTGCGCCACGCCCTGGGCGACGTGCCCTTGATCGGATTTTTTGCTGCCGGAGAAATTGCACACCAGCATTTGTACGCTTATACGGGCGTGTTAACGGTTTTTACCGTAGATAAGTAGATTTTTAGTGCTTATGCGACGCTGGCGCGTTGCAGGCGGTCGGCTACGCCGGCCCATTCCAGGCTATCGGGCGTAGCCTCTACCCAAATTTCCTGTGCACCGGCCTCGTCGAGCGCGCGCAAGGCGGCAAACAGATGCTGCGCCGCGCGCGTCGCGTCCTGTGGCATGGCGCGCAGCAGCAGTTGCGGCGCTTGGCCTTCCAAGCCGCCATGGGGCTGGGCCGCTTGGTGCGCCGAAATACCGGGCCGCGTGCGCATATAGACACCAATGCGCCCGGCCACCGCCTGGCGTTGCCCCGAGTCGGGCAGCAGGGCTTGCTGCAGGGCGGCGGTCTCCATCAGACGCACTTTCGCATCCGGCGCGTAGTGCGCAGCCAAAGTGCCCGAGGCGCGCGGCGCGGCTTGGCTGCTCGGCATCTCTTGGGGCAGTCGAACAGCTTGGCCGCAGGCCAGCGCCAGCGCTTCTAGGCTGATCGCCCCCGGGCGCAAAAGCACCGGCACACCGCGTGTGCAATCAACAATCGTCGATTCAATGCCCACTTCGCAGGGCCCGCCGTCCAGAATCAGCAATGCGCCAGGGTCATCGGCGTCCCGCCCGGTGTTGAATTCGCTGTGGACGTGCTGCGCCGTGGTCGGGCTGATGCGCCCGAAGCGGTTGGCGCTGGGCGCAGCCAGGCCCCAGACCACGCTGCCTTGCGCGCTGTGGCGCAGGGCGCGCAGCAGGGCTTGGGCGGCCGGGTGCGCCGGGCAGCGCAGGCCCACCGAGTCCTGTCCGCCGGCAGCGGCAGCAGCCACCCCGTCGCGGCGCGGCAGTATCAAGGTCAGCGGCCCGGGCCAAAAGGCTTGCATCAGACGCAGGGCAAATTCAGGAATTTCGCGGGCGTAATAGCGCGCGCCGCTCAGGCCTCCATCCATATCGGCCACATGCACGATCAACGGATGGTCCGCCGGCCGGCCCTTGGCGGCAAAAATCGCCGCCACCGCTTGTGCATCGTCCGCATCCGCTGACAGGCCATAGACGGTTTCGGTGGGCAGGCCCAGCAATCCGCCCTGGCGCAACACCCGCTCGCAGTGCGGCAGACTGGAGCTTTCATGGACTTGCAAAATCATGGGTATAAGCGGGCAAATGGGCGCCAAAAATGCGCAAAAGCGTTTAAAACGCTTCAATTCCCAAAATCTGCGCCGCTTCAAGTGCGCTGACCCGCGCCGCTTGCGGGCTGTTGGCGGTCAGCGTCAGGTGACCCATCTTGCGGCCGGGCCGCGCCTGGCGCTTGCCGTACAAGTGCAAATGCGCGCCGGGTAGCGCCAGCACCGCGTCCCAGGGAGGGGTCGCATCCAAGCCCGGGCCCCAGAGTTCGCCCAGGAGGTTGAGCATCACGGCGGCGCTGTGCTGGCGCGGCGAAGTCAGGGGCAGGCCCGCCAGGGTGCGCACTTGCAAGTCAAACTGGGACTGATCGCAGGCGTCCAAGCTGTAGTGGCCGCTGTTGTGCGGGCGCGGTGCGATTTCATTGACCACCAGGCTGCCGTCCTGCAACACGAAAAACTCCACGCACAGCACGCCCACATAGGAAAGCCCTTGGGCGATGGCGCAGGCTGATTGCACCGCTTGTGCGGCCAGCGCCGCCGGGACATTGCCTTCAAACACCTCGGTCACCGCCAAAATCCCGGCGCGGTGCAGATTGCGTTGTACCGGGAAATGCACCATGGCGCCGTCCGCACCGCGCGCAAGGATGACCGAGCACTCCAAGGCCAGCGGCAGCATTTTTTCCAGCACGCAAACCTGCTGTTGCAGATCGGCAAAAGCCTGGCGCAATTGCGCCCGGTCGGCTACCCGCAACTGCCCTTTGCCGTCATAACCCAGGCGCACGGTTTTGAGAATGCCAGGCAGCAAATCCGCAGGCGCTTCCTCGATATCGGCCGGACCCGCTATCGCGGTAAAGGGGGCGCAGGGCACGCCGCAGCGGCCGAAGTGGGCTTTTTCGGCCAGCCGGTCTTGCGCAATGGCCACGGCCTTGGCGCCTGGCGCAACAAGCCGCGTCGCGGCCAGCGTGGCCAGCGCGTCGGCGGGCACATTTTCAAATTCGGTGGTGATGCCGCTGCAAATGGCGGCTAGCTGTGCCAACCCTTGCGGGTCCTGGTAGGCGCATCGGATGTGGTGGTGGCTGACGCGCCCGGCCGGGCTCTCGGCATCCGGGTCCAGCACCGCCGTCTCATAACCCATGGTTTGGGCAGCATGCACAAACATGCGGCCTAATTGACCTCCGCCCAACACGCCCAGCGTCAGCGGTCCGGCGCCTGGGGTGCTGTTCTGCGCCCCAGGTAAGAGCGCAGCGCTTGCGCTCATAAGCCGACCAGTCCGTCCGACAAGCCCGTCACCGGCAAGACCTGTTCGCGCGCAACGCGTGTTTGCTCTGCGCGATAGGCATCCAATTGCTTGCCCAGCGCCGCATCGTGCGCAGCCAATAGGGCCACCGCAAACAATGCCGCATTGGCCGCACCGGCTGCGCCGATGGCAAAGGTGGCCACCGGTATGCCTTTAGGCATTTGAACAATGCTGTGCAGGGAATCAACGCCTTGTAAATACTTGCTCGGCACCGGCACGCCCAGCACCGGCACCGTGGTT
>CANNEW010000168.1 GCA_947503685.1 Comamonadaceae bacterium
TGGATAGATGAATTGAACCGCTACCTGCGCGTAGTGACCCTAGAGGATGGGCTAACAGTGCACAATGCGTTTCCAGACAGGAGGTTCTCGCCATGAAGATTTCTTACGACAAAGCAACTGACTCGCTGTACATCCACTTGGCAGACCGGGTGTCTGTAGAGTCGGATGAGGTGACGGACGGCGTCGTTCTGGATTTTGACGCTAACGGCGCATTGGTAGGCATTGACGTCCAACACGCCAGCGACCGTGCAGATTTAAGCAATTTTTCCCTATCGCAATTGCCTTTTGGCGACCCCGTAGCGGCGTAAGACTTGATGCACCAGTAATTCGCCAAGGCCCAGCGGGCTGGAATTTTCCGCTGCGCGGCCTCATGAGCTGGTTGGCAACACAGCGACCGCAATTTGAGGCCGGATCCAAGCATTAATGGCAAGCCGGTGTTTAATTTTGCGGTGAGTTTGACGGATTCGTTTGGGAAGCGAGTCATAGGGACAACAGCGCCTTTTGCTTGACGCAATCGCCATAAGCAACCAAAATGGTTGCAAAACGGTTGGAGCCCCTTATGACCACCACATTGACGCTAAAAAACATTCCAGACGAGGTCTATGCGCTTTTGCGCGCTCAGGCCACTAGCAATAGGCGCAGCCTAAACAGCGAAGCCATCGTCTGCCTTGAAACCGTACTGCGCGCTGCCACGCCCAACTCGCAAGACCGACTGACGCAATTGCGCGCCTTGCGGGCCAGCTTGGGCACTACCAAGTTTGCACCTGCCGACATTGACAAATTCAAACGGCAGGGTCGGGCGTGATCGTCGTTGATACCAACGTCATCGCCTACCTGCTGCTGCCCGGCCCCTGGACCCAGGCCGCCGAAGACCTGCTGCAAGCCGAACCGGTGTGGGCCGCACCGCCTTTATGGCGCAGTGAATTCCGCAACATCTTGACCGGCTACCTGCGCCGTGGCACGTTTAGCTTTGAAGAAACTTTGACGCTGCAATCCACCGCAGAAAGCCTGATGGCAGATCATGAAATCAGCGTTGAATCGCGAACCGTTTTCGAGTTGGTAAAGGAAAGCAACTGCACCGCCTACGACTGCGAGTTTGTCGCCCTTGCGCGGCAAACTGGGACGCTGCTCTACACCGTGGATGCCAAACTGCTGGCGGCTTTTCCAGAAACGGCCAAGTCATTGGCCAATCCCCTCGCATCGCGCTAGAGCAAGGGACCCCAGCCCAGCGCGTGATCGATCTGGCCCCGGGCCAAAGGTTTCATCCCGCAAGGCCGTCTGGCGTTCCGCTGATGGACCTCCGTGAGACAAAATGATTGACCTCCTTTCTTAAGACTTTCAATTCAATGCAACCCCACACCATCCTCCACTTCTGGTTCACCGAACTCACCCCCAAGCAGCACTACGCCAAAGACGCCGCCTTGGACGAAGCCATCCGCACCCGCTTTGGCGAAACATTAGAGGCTGCGGCGCGCTGTGAGTTGTTCGCCTGGCGCGCCACGCCCGAGGGGCGGCTGGCCGAGGTCTTGGTGCTGGACCAGTTCTCGCGCAATGTGTACCGCGATACGGCACGCGCTTTTGCGCAGGACGCGCTGGCCTTGGCGCTGGCGCAAGAGCTGGTGGCCAGTGGGCAGGACCGCAGCCTGTCCCTGGCGCAGCGCAGCTTTGCCTACATGCCCTATATGCACAGCGAGTCCGTGTTCATTCATTCCCAAGCCACACTGCTGTTTTCGCAACCCGGCATGGAAGACAGCCTGCGCTTTGAGCAGCGCCACCAAGAGATCATCCTCCGCTTTGGCCGCTACCCCCACCGCAACGCCCTGCTGGGACGGGAGTCGACGCCTGAAGAGCTGGTTTTCTTGAGCGAGCCGGGGTCGTCGTTTTAGTTCAGAAGATGCTCCATCAGAAAATAAATGTCTAATATTTTTGACATTTATTAATCTTGATGTTCCAATGCGCCCATGAATCTCGTTGACATTGGCCTTCTCGTTCAAGCCCGCCGCGAGACGTTGGGGCTTTCGCAGGTGCGTTTGGCGCGGCTTTCAGGCTTGTCGCGCGCCACCATCAATCAACTAGAAAACGGCGGCCTGGTCGATCTGGGCACGCACCGTTTGCTGGGGCTGCTCCAGTTGCTTGGCATGGATTTGACAGCGCAAACCCGCAAACCCCAACCGCAGGCCCTGGCTTTGTTGAGCCAAACCGCGAGCGTAAGTTACAAAACAGCGCTCATGCCCGATGCCTTGGCGCAGGCGCTCGCCAGCGGCGACTTGCCCGACGCGCTGGTGGCGCAGGTGTCGACCCTTATCGACGAAGCGCCTTTGCCTTTGATTGTTTCTGGCATAGAGGAAGTAGCGCAGCGCACCCAGACCACCCCAAAAGCGCTCTGGAAAAACCTGACGGCCTGGGCCCAGGCTTTGCAGTCACCTCGGGCAGCTTGGGCCTAAGCTGACGCACATGACCGGTACCACCGAACCGCGCGATTTACCGCCAGGCGTTTGGCAAACATTGCTGCCGCATGCCTTCGCGCTGATCGATGAGATTGCGCGGCACGGCATCCCTGATCCGTTCTGGACTTTTGGTGGCGGCACGGTCTTGATGCTGCGGCACCAGCACCGGGTGAGCAAAGACATTGATATCTTTGTGCCTGACCCACAGTACCTAGGTTTTGTAACGCCTCGGCTTAACGATACCGCCGAAGGCATATCGCAAGACTATGTGGAAGGCCCAGGTTATGTGAAGCTGCTTCGCCCCGAGGGCGA
The DNA here is from genome assembly GCA_947503685.1 of Comamonadaceae bacterium. Taxonomy (GTDB): domain Bacteria; phylum Pseudomonadota; class Gammaproteobacteria; order Burkholderiales; family Burkholderiaceae_C; genus Allorhodoferax. Next base: position 2,760 of record CANNEW010000168.1, read on the forward strand.
AATTGATTTTGTAGCCTCCCCCAACCTGACGACACAACCCTTTGAAGAATGGACATTGCTCGGGCGCAAAGTAAGAGTCGAAACTTCGGCAGAGATCGTTGCCAAAAAGCTGTGGCACCGGGGCGACCGGGCCGCTGCCCGTGACCTATTCGATCTGGCCTTGGTGATTGAGCGCGAACCTGCGGCCTTGGTTACAGCGGCTCCTTATTTGATCCGTCACCGCGATGCGTTTTTGACCCAGATTGAGCAACGTGGTGCCATTTTTGCTGCCCAGTTCGAGGCCATCGATGCTTTGAACTACCGCCCACGGTACAAGGACGCTGTGGAGCAAGTTCGGCAATTTTTCTCCCAATTGGGGCAGTGCGATGGGCGCACTGCCATCAGCGATGCAGCCCCTGAAATTTGAAACAGTCACACCATGAATCCAAGCGACATCCTCCACTTCTGGTTCACCGAACTGACCCCCAAGGACCACTACGCCAAAGACGCTGCCTTGGACGACGTCTGAAGAGCTGGCTTTTTTGAACGAGCCGGGGTCGTCGTTTTAAGCTTAGGCAATTTCCAGCTGACACCGGCGGGTTAACTGAGATGGGCCTGTCTAAAGCCAAGCTTAGATATCGCAGCTTAGCGCCGATAAACTCGGTCCCATGTCCGTCTCCACCCTCGCCCCCCTGCGCCACGCCCTCGCCCAGTTGCGCGCGGATGCTTTGGGGGTGCAGGCCTTTTGTGCGCAGGCGCGCTCACAGGGCGAATTGCTAGCAGCGCTGCCGCCGCGCTATGGCGAGGTATGGCTGGGGCTGATCGACCGGCTGGAGTCCAGCGCTTTGTTTAGCGAAGAGAGTTGTTCCTTCAGCCAGTCCTCGCTGCTGGACAACCTAGACGGCTGGCTGTCCAAGGCTGCCGAAAAGCTAGGCGGCTGATTTGTCGCCCCGGCGCCCGGCCGGGCGCTTGGCACGCGGGGCCGCCAGATACACTGGCGCGCTAATTTCCCAAGGAGACCATCCCCATGATCACGCTCTGCGGCTTTGCCGTTTCCAACTATTTCAACGTTGTCAAGCAAGTATTGCTGGAAAAGCAAATCCCCTACACCGAAGAGCGCATCATGACGCGCAGCAAGGACGAGGCGGTGTTGTCGGCCTCGCCGTTGGGCAAGATTCCATTTATACGCACCGCGCAAGGGCCGCTGTGCGAGACGGCGGTGATTTTGGATTATCTCGAGGCGCAATACCCCTCGCATCCGCTCATACCCGCCGACGCTTATGCCGCTGCCAAGGTGCGCGAGCTGTGTACCTTTATCAATCTGCATCTGGAACTGGTAGCGCGCGATTTATACCCTGCGGTGTTTTTCGGCGGTAGCGTCAGCGATGAGCAAAAGGAAAAAACCCACAAGCAATTGGTGCGCAATATCGAGGCATTTAAGCGCCTGGTGAAATTTTCGCACTATGTGGCGGGTGACAGCTTCACATTGGCCGACTGCGTGGCCTTTAACAACCTGCCGCTGATCGGCATGGCCAGCAAAGCGGCCTATGGCGAAGACCTGCTGCTGTCCGCCGGCATGGACTACAAGCCCTATATGAAGCTGGTGGGCGAGCGCGCCAGTTCGCAGCAAGTCGTCGCCGAGCGTAAAGCAGAAATGGCGCGACCTAAAGACTAAGCAGCCCCCGCGTCCCGCCAGCCCCGCGAATGCCTCCATCGTTTGAACCAGGCATGCATGGCTGAGGTTCAAACTTCTCAAATAGGCCCTTAGGCCGCTCCAGCTTCACGCAGCGCGGCAATGTCGCAATCGCTGCGGCCCAATTCGCTCAAGATGGCCTCGGTGTGCTGCCCCGCACCGGGCCGCTCCACCTTGATCACCCGCGCGTCCATGTCGGCCAGTTGCCGCGTGCAAAACGGCGCTGCAATCGCATGCTCCAGCGACACCACGGTAAACCCATCGAGCGGGCGGATTATGCTGGGGCCTTAGTTGTGCAAATCGCTGCGCATGTCAACACGGGGACCCTCAATAAGAACGCAGCAGGCGCCGGAATTACCGCCGCTGCGGTTGATCTCTTCCATGATGACCGAGGCCTCAAGCAGGCCCAGCCCGGCGCCGCCGTATTCGGTGGGAATCAGCGCAGCCAGCCAGCCCACGCTGGTGAGCGCGGCGACAAACTCTTGCGGGTGGGCCCGCGCTGCGTCGACTTTGCGGTGGTATTCGTCGGGGAACTTGGCGCACAGGGCGCGCACCGCGTCGCGGATGTCCTGATAGTTGTCGCTGGAAGTTTGCATGGTGGTGTGGCCCGGCCTGGGTGCGCTGCAAAACTTCAGCTTAGCGCAACATCGCCTTGCATGATCAGCCAACCTTCGTGGTCCGAGGCCCAGACACGCAGGCTGCGGCCATCGGGCGCGGGTTGCCCGTGCAAGCGAAGGGGGTGCTGGTCAAACGTGGGGCGCAAGGCCTTGAAGCTAAATTGCTCGATCGTGGCACCAGGCAAGTGTCGGCGTACCAGGTCCAGCAGCAGCGTGGCGATGAGGGGGCCATGCACCACCAGGCCGGGATAGCCCTCCTCTTGCGTGGCATAGCTGCGGTCGTAGTGGATGCGGTGGCTGTTGAAAGTCAGCGCCGAGTAGCGGAACAAGAGCACCGCATCAGCCAGCACCTCGCGCTGCCACGGCGCGCGCTGGTCAGCGGCAATCGGCGCGGGTGCCGCCTCGCCCGCTTGCGCAGCGGCGCGGTACACGATGTCGTGCTCCTCCGTCAGGCACAGGCCAGTGTCGTTAAAGATGGCGTGGCGCACCAGCACAAATAGCAAGTCACCGCTGCGCCCGCGTTTGAGGGTGACTGATTCGATGCTGGACACCCGGCGCAGCGCGTCGCCCACACGCAGCGGGTTGACCACCTGCCAGTGCAAGCGCCCACCAGCCCACATGCGCCGGGGCAAAGGCACGGGTGGCAAAAAGCCGCCGCGTCGGGCATGGCCGTCCGGGCCGATCTCGCTTTGTCGGTGCTGCGGCAAAAAATACAGCCAATGCCACAAGGCAGGTAAGGCATCGCCCAGCCCAGGCGCGGAGTCCTCGCTATCCAGCGTGGCCGACAGCGAGCGCACCTGCGTAGGTGCGGCCTGGTCTACAAAGGTCTCGGTTCTGCCGGTCCAGCTTTGTAAATGGGCCAGGGTGGCGGAATCCAGGGTGTCGGTCAAAAGCGTCATAAGTTTTTGGTGCGCCAACCCATTCGGGCGCCGCACTGTCAACCGGCGATGTAGCTGTGCAATTGTTCGATGATGGCTTTTTGATGAGCCATCATTTCGCGCACGACATCCCCGATCGAGATCAAACCGATGACGCGCTGGCCCTCCATGATGGGAAGGTGCCGGACATGCTTATCGGTCATGATCTGCATGCACTCGTCGATATTTTGCGCCGCCTGGACGGTGATGACTTGCGCAGTCATGATGTCTTGTACCAAAGCATCGCTGCTGCTTCTACCCTGGAGTACCACTTTGCGGGCATAGTCGCGCTCGGAAAAAATACCTGCCAATTGCGGTCCAT
>CANNEW010000169.1 GCA_947503685.1 Comamonadaceae bacterium
TACGATTCTTGCGCTGGCGCCGGGCCTATGCAAATCGCCTCGTCGGCCAGGGCGACATGCGGCGCGTCGCGGTCCGCCTCTGAGTACACCGCCACCGTGCGGTAGCCCATGCGCTGGCACCCGCGGATGATCCGCACCGCGATCTCGCCGCGGTTGGCAATCAATACTTTGTCAAACAACATGTGTGGCCACCTTACTCAAAAACGTGCCACGCCAAAGCTGTTGGGCTTTAGCGGACGGGTGCGGCCTTCACGGCATATGGACAGGGTCATGGCCAGCACGCGGCGGGTGTCGCGCGGGTCTATCAGGCCGTCGTCGTACAGGCGCGAGGTGCCTGACAAGGCTTGCGAGTCGCGGTCAAACTGGTGGATGACGGCGCCTTCCATAAAGGCAAATTTGCTTTCTTCGTCGGCAGTCGGTTCGCGGCCTTCTTTCAGGATTTTTTCACGGTTGACGATAGACAGCACCTTGGCCGCCTGCTCGCCGCCCATGACGGCCGTGCGCGCATTGGGCCAGGCAAAAATAAAGTCGGGCCGAAAGCCGCGCCCGGACATGCCGTAATTGCCGGCGCCAAACGACGCGCCAATCACCACGGTAATGCGCGGCACCCGCACATTGGCCACTGCCTGAATCATCTTGCTGCCGTGCTTGACGATGCCGCCTTGCTCGCTTTCGGTGCCCACCATATAGCCGGTGGTGTTCATCAAAAACACCAGCGGAATATCGGCTTGGTCGCACAGTTGTATGAACTGGCCGGCCTTGGTCGCGCCCTTGGCGGTGATCGGGCCGTTGTTACCCAAGATACCCACTTGCATGCCGTGGATGCGCGCGCGCCCGCAAATGGTTTGGTTGTCGTATTCGCTTTTAAAGTCCAAAAACGCGCTGCCGTCGACGATACGGGCAATTACTTCGCGGCAATCGTAAGGCTGGCGGTAGTCCACCGGCACCACGCCGCACAACTCGTCGGGGCTGTACAGCGGTGCCTGCACTGGCGCATCGGCAAACTGCGGGCGCTGCTTGTTCCAGTCCAGGCTGGCCATCACCTCGCGCGCCAGGCGTATGCCGTCGGCATCGCTTTCGGCCAAAAATTCGGCGGTACCGGTGACTTGCGCATGCATTTCGGCGCCACCGAGTTCCTCGTCACCGGCAATTTCGCCGGTGGCCGCTTTCAGTAGCGGCGGCCCGGCCAGAAACACCTTGGCGTTTTTGCGCACCATGATGGTGTAGTCTGACAAGCCCGGCACATAAGCGCCGCCCGCCGTACTCGACCCATGCACCACGGTAATTTGCGGCACGCCCGCTGCCGACAACATGGCCTGGTTTGCAAAAGTGGTGCCGCCGTCGATAAAGATTTCGGCCTGGTAGAGCAAATTGGCGCCGCCCGATTCCAAGAGGCTGACGATGGGCAGCTTTTGCTTCATGGCAATGTCCTGCATGCGCAGGCTTTTGCGCAAACCCCAGGGCGTGATCGTGCCGCCTTTGATGGCGCTGTTGGATGCCGTCACCATGGTGCGCACCCCACACACATAGCCGATGCCGCAAATACTATTGCCCCCGGCCAGCGAGCCGTCTTTGTCGTCGTGCTGTTTGTAGCCGGCCAGGGTGGATATCTCCAGAAAAGGCGTGCCCCGGTCCAGCAGCAGGTTGACCCGCTCGCGTGGCATGAGCTGGCCGCGTTTGTGAAACTTGGGCTGCTTTTCCGCCTCGGTGGCCCGTACCTTGTCCTCCACTGTGCGCACCCCGGCCAGGGCTTTAAGCATGTCTTCGCGGTTGCGCACGAAGGCCTCGCCAAGGCTATCGACCTGGCTCTCTATCACGGGCATGTCTGAACTCCTCTTTGTATAGGGGCACCGGGCTCTAGGCCGCAGGCGCTGTTTGAATGCATCTTATAAGATTCAGGGCCCGCGCAGCTTGTTGCGCGGCGCGCTGCGAGCTTGTGCGGTCCAGCGCGATAGCCGCGCTGTCGCGCGCAGGACAATGGGGCCCTAGGCCCACTGCTACAACCTGAGCAGAGTGGCAAGTGGCCTAGGGTTTACACCGATTTTTCAAAGGATTTCCAAATGAGCGATATCGCTGTCTATGCCCTAGTCAACCTGGAGGTGACCGACGCAGGCGCCTACCGCCAGTATGAAAAAGGCTTTTTTCCCATACTCAAGCGCTATGGCGGCGAGTTCATTACTTTTGATGATGCGCCGGTGCATCTGGAAGGCACGGCGCCGCGCGCCGGACGCATGATTATTTTCAAATTTCCTTCCGAAGAAAAAGCTCAGGCCTGGTTTGCCGACCCCGAATACCAAGCCCTGTCTGAACACCGCCGCGCCGGTACCGCGATGGAATTTTTAACCCTCGTGCGCGGCCTGCCGCCCCGGACCTAAGGCTTCAAACATGGCCCAGCCCAAAGTTTGTTTGGTCATCGGCGCGGGCGATGCTACCGGCGGTGCTGTAGCCCGCCGCTTTGCCCGCGAGGGCTATACCGTTTGCGCCACACGGCGCACATTAGACAAACTGCAGCCCCTGTTGGAGCAAATCCGCGCCGAGGGAGGCATAGCGCACGGCTTTGGATCGGACGCGCGTAAAGAAGACGAAGTCATTGCGCTGGTGGAGCACATCGAATCGCAGATCGGACCGATCGAGGTGCTGGTGTTCAACATAGGCGCCAACTCGCCGAGCAGCATCCTGACCGAGACCGCGCGTCGCTATACCAAGATGTGGGAAATGGCCTGCCTGGCCGGCTTTCTGACCGGGCGCGAAGTAGCCAAGCGCATGGTGGCGCGGCCTGACGCAGCTTCCGATGCCGTAAACGGGCAGGGCGTGGCGCACAAGGGCAGCATCATCTTTACCGGCGCCACCGCCTCTCTACGCGGCAGCGCCCACTTTGCCGGCTTTTCCGGCGGCAAGATGGCTTTGCGCGCACTGGCCCAAAGCATGGCCCGCGAACTGTGGCCGCTGGGCGTCCACGTAGCCCACACCATCATCGACGGTGCCATCGACACCGAATTCATCCGCACCCTGTTCCCCGACCGCTACGCCCTCAAAGCGCAAGACGGCATCCTCAACCCCGACCACATCGCCGATGCTTACTGGATGCTGCACCAACAGCCCCGCGACGCCTGGACGCATGAGCTGGATTTGCGGCCTTATATGGAGAGGTTTTGAGGGGAGAGCCAGTATGCTTTGAATGGCCTGGCAAATGAATCCAAAGTATATTTACCAATCTGTGGCGTCTTAATTCCCCTTAACGCCGTGCACTATCGCGCGGTATTTGCTCCCTGGGCCTCAGGTCGATGGAAAAAGCTCCCAAATCGGCCGACTACTGGAACCTCTACATCATGCGTGCACTTTTCCCCATCGTCCTTTTAATGTTTGGTCTGAATGCGCATCTCCTGGCCGCTGAAACCCAGGTGGGAAAGGGCCCGACGATCGACTGGGTCAAGCCTGAGGGCGCCAATGTCGAGCCTATCTTTGCGCAGGCCCGGCAAACAAACAAGCCGGTTTTTCTATATTGGGGCGCAGTGTGGTGTCCGCCCTGCAATCAAATCAAGGCGGACGTATTTAGCCGCCCCGATTTTGCCGAACGCAGTAAGCAGTTTGTCGCGGTTTATATAGACGGGGATAGCCCAGGCGCTCAAAAACTGGGCGCGCAGTTCAAGGTGAGGGGCTACCCGACCATGATTTTGTTTAAACCAGACGCCAGCGAGCTAACGCGCATTCCCGGTGAGGTGGATGCCGCACGCTATATCGAGGTGCTGGATCTGGCGCTGGCTTCCAGCAGCACGGTCAAGGAATCCTTGACCATTGCTTTAGGTGCCCAGTCGGCAGGCCTTAAACCCTCTGCCTGGCGGCAGCTGGCGTTTTATGCCTGGGATCAAGACCAGGCCCAGTTGGTTTCGGACAAAGAGCGCACCCGCACATTGAATAAGCTTGCCCGCAATTGCCTTCCCGCAGACAGCGAGGCGTGTACCCGGCTATTGTTCAAATCGGTCATCAGTGCGCATACGGAAAAAGCGACTGCATCGGCACGTGAACAGGCACTGGTCCGTATGCGTGAGGTGTTGTCCGATCCGGGCTTAACCCGCATGAATTTCGATATTTTGCAGTACTACGGCAAAGACTTGATAGCCGCGCTAAGCACCAAGGCAAGCCCTGATCGCACGGCATTAGTCAATGCCATGTCGTCCGCTTTAGACAGGCTTGGCAAGGATGCGACACTATCGCGCTCGGACCGCCTGGGTGCAACGCAGGCCAAGTTGGAACTGGCGCGTATCGATGCGCCCGACGAAGCCAACATCGCAATTGCGCCGGCGCTCATCGCGCAGGTTCGCAATGAAGTGGCAACGGTCGATCGGGAAAGTACGCAAGTCCATGAGCGCCAAGCGCTGATTCCCAATGCCGCACATTTGCTGTCGCAGGTCGGCCTGTTGGACGAATCTGACAATTTGCTTAAAGCCGAACTCCCAAAGGCCATCTCACCGTATTACCACATGCTGGTATTGGCCTCCAATGCCAAAAAGCGCGGTGACAAGCAGGGTGCGCTCGACTGGTCCGAGCGCTCATGGAAAGAGTCGGTCGGCCCGGCGACGCGGATGCAGTGGGGTAGCGGCTATGTAAGCAAGCTCATCGAGTTGGCACCGCAGGATAGCGCGCGGATTGAGAAAGCAGCGGCCGGCGTCATTGGTGAACTAAGCCCTAGCCCTGAGATTTTTTATGAGCGCAACAGCCGCGTACTCGAGCGCATGAGCAAACAGCTCCAGGGTTGGAGCGATAAAGGTCAGCATGCGGATGTGATCCGTAAACTTGCGGCGCAGCTTGAGCAAGTTTGTTCCAAGCTACCCGCGAAGGATGATTCCCGTAAAACCTGTAATGAGGTTTCTAAAAATTTTAAAACGAGGGGCTAGTATTGCAGCGTTTTACGAGGCGGTGCGGTACATTGACTTTGCTACTGGTCGAAAGGAGCGCTGGACTGGCGCTTTTTTGATCCATTAACACATGAACTTAAACAACATTCTTAAATGGACAGGCTTCTTGGCCGTAGTCCTTGGTGCGGCCTTCACCAGTCTGCGTATCGATCCTCTGAACATCTACTTCCTGAACCTAGGTGCAGCTCTGTGCTTGATCTGGAGCATCAGAATACGCGAGTGGAACTTGGTCATTGTCAACGGTGTGCTGTTAGCCATTTACATCTTTGGTCTGTTATGGACCAGCTACTTGGATATGCCCGTAGACTTTTTCCGCAACGCCAGCTAAGGCACACAATTGCGTTGAACCCGCTGAGTTTTGTTACCCCAGAGCTGGTGCAAACCAAGAGTTTTGACGGGCTACTAATTAGCCGCTGGCTGTATCTGCCCGATGCGCGAAAGTTTCCTGGCAAACGTCCGGTCATTATGGATTTTTATGGCGGCCCCGAAAGTCAGTCCAGAGTGCAGTTCACGGGGGGATCGAACTACTATTTAAATTAACTTGGGCTCGCCATCTTTTTTCCTAACGTTTGGGGCTTGAGCGGTTATGGAAAGAAATTTTTGAGCCTTGATGATGGGTTTTTGAGGAAAAACTCGGTAAGAGATGGATATGCATTTTTAGACTGGCTGCGCACCCATTCACGTGTTGATGGAAACCGAGTCGTGGTTTCGGGTGAAAGCTATGGCGGGGAAAAGATTGCTCCCCTCCATTGGCGCTTCGGGCTAACTGGCTATGCGCACGCCCTGGCTAGCGCATCCAGGTCGGGCGTCACACCCATGCCTGGCTGGGTGTCCAAAGTAATACGTCCATCCTGCACCCGCGCCAGCGGCGGCGCGAGCAGGCTGCGCAAGGCGTTGTCGTTGGCATCGACTTCGAGCAGGCCGTCGCCACCGGCTGCCGCCAGCACGTGGGCCGAGGCCATGAGGCCGATGCCCGCACCCAGAAAATGCGGGCAATAGCGCAGGCCTTGCATCCGGATGTTTTGTATCACCAGCCAGGTGCCCGAGATGCCGCCCCATTTGGCGATGTCGGGCTGGATGACGCCCAAGGCGCCAATGGCAATGCCTTGCTCAAAGGCCAGGCTGCCCAACATGTTTTCCCCGGCGGCAAGGGGCATAGACGCGCTTGATTTCAATTGCTGCCAAGCCGCCACGCTGCTGTCGGCGCGCAGGGGTTCTTCCAGCCACGCCAAGTCCACGGGCGCAAGAAGCGGCACCATGGCTTGGGCTTTGTCCAGGCTCCAAGCCTGGTTGACATCGGCCATCAAGGGCAGGTG
>CANNEW010000170.1 GCA_947503685.1 Comamonadaceae bacterium
CGCTGGGCGTGCTGGCGGCCTTGGTCGGCGCGTGGTGGCCGGCACGCATGGCGGCACGTATGGCACCGGCACAAACGCTCAAAGGTTTGGGCCTGTCTGCGCAAGGCGGTGGGCACGCCAGCGCAGGCCTGGCCTTGCTGGCTGCCGGCGTCTTGCTGGCAATGCTGCCGCCCATTGGCGGTGTGCCGCTGGCGGCCTATGTCAGCGTGGCTTTGATACTGCTAGGCGGCATCATCGCCCTACCCGCCCTCGTGGGTTGGCTGCTGGATTTCGTTGCGCCACTGGTCGCGAACAAGCCCCTGGCTCTGCTGGCGGTGGAGCGCGCGCGGCGCATGCGCGCTGGCGCGGCGATTGCCGTCAGCGGCGTGGTGGCGTCCCTCAGTCTGGCGGTGGCGCTGACGGTGATGGTGGGTAGCTTTCGGGGCTCGATGCTGCAATGGCTGGACACGGTATTGCCCGCGGCGCTGTATGTGCGCACTTCGGGCAGCACCGGTAGCAGCGAGCATGCCTACTTTGACCCTGCACTGATCCAAGGCATTGGCCAACTGCAGGGCGTGGCGCGCCTGCGCGCGCAGCGCAGCATGCCTTTGACATTTGACAGTGCGCGCCCGCCAGTCGCCTTGCTGGTGCGGCCCTTGCGCGAGGTGCAAAGCGCGCAAGGGGCGTCAGTCGATGCCGACCTGCCGCTGCTGGCCCCGCCCTTGCCTGCGCCCGCAGGTTTTATCGCGGTGTACGTCAGCGAAGCGATGGTGGACTTGTATGGCGCACGCGCAGGCGCCGAGTTGCCACCGCTGGCGCTAGCGCTGGCTGCGCAAACCCGTCCGGGCGTAGAGAAGCCGCGCTTTTTTGTAGCCGGTGTCTGGCGCGACTATGCAAGGCAGTTTGGCACGGTGGTGATGGACAGCCGCGACTTCGCGCGCCTGAGCGATGACGCGCGCGTGAACGACCTGGCGCTGTGGTTGCAAACTGGCACCGATAGCGGCGAGGTGGAGCAGTCGATTCGCGATCTGGCCAATGCCATGGCGGATAGGGGCTCTAAGGAAGGCGACGCTGCCAGCCTGCTCGAAGTTGGGTCAGCGCAAGAGATCCGAAGCCGCACCATGGATATTTTTGACCGCAGCTTTGCTGTCACCTACTGGCTGCAAGCGGTGGCCATAGGCATTGGCTTGTTTGGTGTGGCGGCCAGCTTTAGCGCCCAGGTGCTGGCGCGGCGCAAAGAGTTTGGGCTGCTGCTGCACTTGGGCCTGACGCGGGCGCAAGTGCTGCAAGTGCTAGCGCTGGAGGGCGCCGCCTGGACTACGCTGGGCGCCATCGCCGGTACCGTGCTGGGCCTGGCCGTGGCGGCGGTGCTGGTCTATGTGGTCAACCCGCAAAGTTTTCACTGGAGCATGGACATGCAAGTACCGCTGCTGCGCCTCTTGGCCCTGGCCGCAGCCATCATCGCCGCAGGCACCCTCACCGCCTGGCTAGCGGGCCGCGCCGCCGCTGGGCGCGATGCGGTGATGGCGGTCAAGGAAGACTGGTAAACGGTCGCCTGCTACTTCACCCCTTGCAACTCCACCAATATCGTCGCGCCGTAGTTCTCGTTCAAGCCTATCTGATAACGCACGGGCATTTTGCTGGCTTCGTCTATCCAAATTTCGAAGGTGGCACTGTCGTTCTTGTCCACGCGCTTGGCGTAGCGGCGCGCTTTTAGCTTTTTGTCGCCGACCGGAATGTCCCAGATTTCGGCCGGGGTGAACTGCATTTTTTGCAAGCCTTTGGACGAGTTGATCCAAAAGTCCGCCACGGTTTTTTTGCGGCCTACGCCTTCGTACAAAACGCTCAGCATGTCTTGCGTGTCGCCGCTCAGCTTTTCGGTGCTGTCCACCTTGCTGCCGGTGTAAAAAATAGCGCTTTGCTTTTTGTAGTCCAGCACCGAGGTGGTGCGTGGCCCGTCGCCCCGCTCTTCGTAATAAAAAGTGGTGCGGTAAGCGCCGTTTTCGGGGGCGCTGATGGACTGGCGCTTGTACTTTTTGTCCGCCACCAACACGCTGAGCGCGCCCACCGGGCTGGTGACGGAGGTGATCTTGAGCTGGTTGGCCTTGCGCTCCACCGTGTCCACCACGTCAGCCGCATGGATGGCGCTGCTGAACTTGGAGAGCGCCTTGTCAAACACCGAAGGCTCTTCGCCATTGGCCTTGAGAATTTTCTCGCGCTTTTTGAAGTCGATGAGCAGGCTGAGTTTGTAGGTGTATTGGGTGGTGCCTAAAGGGGGCAAAGGCTCCGCTTTTGCTTGCATCACGCCTAGCAAAATCAACGCAATGGTGGCAGTCGAAAAATTCTTCTTGGCAATTGTGATCACTACGCAAGGTCTAATGCAAGCTCCTGTTAACACAACATGACCCCAATAATATTTAAAACCGCAACTATAACCACCTGCGCCAACAAAACATTCAACCGTCGAGACTATAAGCAGCAGCGCAGCCACTGCCTTTTATCTGTCCTTACCCGTCGCGACTAGGCTGGGCAACTAGTTCGCGATTAGGCTGGACCAAGACTATTTGAATTATTGTGACTACAAGACCTAAAAATAACGCTGCGCACAAGCTGATCAATCCAAATTGAATCAGTTTGGATCTGCCCGGATTAGAGGGTTCGGCCTCACTCATCATGGTGTACAAAAGACCACTGTTTCCCGAAAAGTCTTGTCGAGCCTGCATCTGAATACGGGTAATCGCATCGAAGACGCCCTGCAAACTGCTCCATGCTCTTTCCACTTGGTTTGCGAACTCATCATCGCCTGCCTTGCCAGTTGCAGTTATTAGTTTTGAATTGGAATTCATGTAGCCCATACGCCTCTCCAACTTAGCAATCCGGAGGTTAAAGTCATTAGCCCTATTTTCAAATGCGAGTCTTTCTGCCGTCATTTTTTGGCGGTACTCCGCATCCTTCGATTCGGTAGCTAAATTAAATAACTTGCCGATTGCCTCACCATTAAACTGAAGCCCTGGGCCCTCATTGCCCATATTTGATCTTCCCTTAGAGTCACCTGCCCCGTTTTGATTTTTACCACCCGAATAATCTGCGACCGCACGCTGAATAGACTCTGCCTTCATTAATAGGACTTTGCGTTCTTCCTGGAGCTCCTGTATTCTATTTTTGGTTTGCATTATCTCAATTCCAGTAACCTTTGGTTGCATCGCAAGCAATATATCCAAGTGGTCAATTTGATAGTTAGAAATTTCAGCCAACTTAGCACCAAGACCCGCAAGATTAGCCCCCGTTTTTTCATCCCTATAGGAATTGCTGTTGGAGTCCGAACGCATAGCAGAGATAATATTTTGGGCCCTGTCAACGACATCATTAAGATAGTTCACAACCACGATAGGTGCCTCTTGCTTGATCTCGATATTCAAAATTAGACTGTCGGCGATCGGAGTCCTCAATACGCCAAGCTTTTCAATTGATACCTGGCTCCAAGTTAAAGCAACATCGTTCAGAATTTTCGACGCCTGCGACGTTGTGTAGTTCTCGCCACGCGAATCCAGAACTAATTTAATAGTCTTAGTGGAAGCCTGGGCTACTTCGGCTTTGTAGTCCGCCTCCATTTTTTCGATGTCAACCCGGCTCAGGTTTTTGACCGCCAGCATGGTCCGGTACTTCGTCTCTATGAAGTTCAATTCGCCGGTAAATGGGATCGCCGTAAAAGATCGCTGGAAATCCGCGAGTTTGATACCTTTTTCACCCAGGCGGTTTTCACTCCAAACTTTTTCCAAAACGGTGCTTGACACGATATCGGAAGTAGAAAAGTCGCCCCCATTGGGATATTTGCCTTGGGCAGCTTGCGGATAATTAAGACCTAATACAACTGAATAGTATCGAGACGAATCATACGCTCCAATGAAATAAATAATTAAAATTCCAAACCATATACAAATAGTCCAAATTAAATTTTTAATTATTTTATTTTTCTTATTTGCTAAATTTCTGAAAAAATCAATGATGCTTATCCCATCATCATCAATTTGATTCTGCAAGTTATTTTCATTTGATTGCATAATATTGTTAACCAGTTACAATTAAAAAATCTTTCGCCGCAAGCTCTAACCTCAACACTTTGACTCATCGAACTAAATGTTTGTGGAATTGACCGTTTATTATCGGTTAATACCATTGAATTAAAGATCAACAAATTTGCAGCCCCGCCAGCAGTCTTGCACGATCATACGGACAAATAAAAAATGTCCTTTGAATGTTGACCTATTTTTTCAAATTGCTATATACAATTTGGATCAAACACAGCAGGTGATTATACTCCCATTTCATTTCCGTGAAGATTACCGAACTGAACTTTTCTGAGCTAACGCCAGTTTACAGCTCAACTACGCGAAGACATGCCATCAGCACTGTCCTTGGCTTGGCCGTAGGGGTGCCAGGAATCGCAATGTGCGCTAGCGCAAGCCTGAGTCCGAGTTCAATTTTGATAAGTCGCAATTTCGGCTTGCCGCGGGACTTAAGTTTCCCACGCGACCTGGGCGCCCACCCAGGCTTCCAAACCGAGTGGTGGTATGTCACAGGTTGCGTCCCATCCGGCGATGGGTCAGGCGCTTTGGGCTTTCAAGTCACGTTTTTCCGAAGCAAAGTGGCTTCCACGCAGGCCTCTGGCTCGAAACTGGCCGCTAAGCAACTGATGTTTGCCCACGCCGCAGTCAGCGATGTGGCCGGCAAGGCCTTGCACAGCGACCAGCGCATTGCCCGTTGGTCAGGCTTGCCAGCAGGCAGCAACCCCGCCGACCAGGCTTGGGCGCGGACGGACGACACCGGGCTCCTTTTGCAAGACTGGTCGCTCACCCGCCAAAGCGACGGACGCTTAGCCGCAAAGGTGCAGGCCAAGGGCTTTGCACTGGATTTGTCGTTTACGCAAACCCAGCCGCTGCTGCTGCAAGGCCAAGGGGGCATGTCGCGCAAAGGGCCCTCGCCCCAGCATTTCAGCTATTACTACAGCCTGCCGCAGATGGCGGTGCAGGGGCAGATCCGCCTGCAAGGGCGCAGCTACACGGCGGGCGCGGGCAGCCTGGCTTGGCTGGACCATGAATGGAGCGACGCCCTGCTACCGCCAGGGGCGGTGGGTTGGGACTGGATTGGCATCAATATGCTGGATGGCAGCGCGTTGACTGCGTTTCAGCTGCGCGACAAAGCCGGGCGTGCCGTGTGGGACGGCGGGTCTTTTCGCGCGGGCAGCACGCTCTACACCTTTACGCGGGGCGAAGCGGTGTTTCAGCCCACCCACTGGTGGCAAAGCCCGCGCAGCCAGGCGCGCTACCCGGTGCAGTGGCTGGTGCGCACCCCGGCCGACTTTTACACCGTGAAGGCCGTGTTCGAGGCCCAGGAGCTGGATAGCCGCAACTCCACTGGAGCCATTTACTGGGAGGGCTTGTGCGAGGTGTTGGACAGCCAGCAGCGCCTGGCCGGGCGCGGCTATCTGGAGATGACCGGCTACGCGTCGCCGCTGCGGCTGTAATTATTGGGCTTTGGGTTATAGAAAAGCTGAACTTCAGGCCACAATGGACTGCCGCGTCGCTACGCTCCTCGCAGTGACGGGCGCGGCGTGGCTGGCGCGCCCCGCAATAACAGGCCCTGCGACAATAGGGCTTTCGGGCGCACTTGCAGCGGCGTCCGCTGGCCCCACCTAGCAGCCCATGACGACCGAACGCCCCAAATCCCAAAGCCCCAAATCCCTTTCTGGTCTGATTCCATTTTTAACACCCTACCGCGGGCGCATCGGTTTGGCTTTGGTGTTTTTGGTAATGGCGGCCGCGGCTACGCTGGCTTTTCCGGTAGCGCTGCGCATGCTGATAGACGGCGGCCTAGTACGCCAGGACAAAGGCGAGCAAATGCTGGCGATGCGAGAGCACTTTGCTTTGCTCTTTGGCGTGGCCAGCGCGCTGGGTATTTTTTCGGCGCTGCGTTTTTATATGGTGAGCTGGCTAGGCGAGCGGGTGACCGCGGACATCCGCAACGCGGTGTATCACCATGTGTTGCAACAAAGCCCGGAGTTTTTTGAAACCACGCAAACCGGCGAAGTGCTCTCTCGCCTGTCGGCGGACACGACCCTAGTGCAAACCGTGGTGGGCTCCTCGCTGAGCATGGGCTTGCGCAATGCGGTGCTGGGCCTGGGCGCTTTGAGCGTGCTGATCTGGACCAACCCATTGGTCATGCTGCAGGT
>CANNEW010000171.1 GCA_947503685.1 Comamonadaceae bacterium
CACCATAGGTGCTAGGAAAGGCTGATTGCTGGCCGGCGTCAGGGTGTCCAAGCCATACCAGGTGCTGGACATTTTTTGATAGACCTCGATGGCGCCCACTCGGCCCATGTCGTTGAGCGTTGCCACACTCAGCGCCAGGCCCGCAGCGCCGGCACGCCCGGTGCGGCCTACGCGGTGCACATGCACTTGCGGGTCGGGGGTGATGTCCACATTGATGACCGCAGCCAGTTGATCAATATCCAGCCCGCGCGAAGCCACGTCGGTCGCCACCAGTACCGCGCAACTGCGGTTGGCAAACTGTGCCAACACCTGGTCGCGCTCGCGCTGCTCTAGTTCGCCATAAAGGGCCTGGGCGTTAATGCCTTGCTGCTGCAAATAGTCCACCAGGTCTTTGCATTGCTGCTTGGTATTGCAAAAAGCCAGGGTGTTGACGGGGCGAAAATGCAGCAACAGTTTGGCGACGACTTCAAACTTTTGGGGCCGCGTGATTTCGTAAAAGCGCTGCTCAATGGTGACCTGCGAGGCTTGCGCTTTGATTTCGATATGCACTGGCTCGCGCAAAAAATCTTTGGCTAGGCTGGCAATGCCTTCGGGGTAGGTAGCTGAAAAAAGCAGGGTCTGGCGCGCGGGCGGCGTTTGGCGCACCACCGTGCGGATGTCGTCCATAAAGCCCATGTCCAGCATGCGGTCGGCTTCATCAAGCACCAGGGTTTTAAGGCCGGCTAAGTCCAGGCTTTCGCGCTCCAAGTGGTCCATGATGCGCCCGGGCGTACCGACCACAATGTGCGCGCCGTTCTCTAGGCTGGCGCGCTGGCCCCGCAAGGGCACGCCACCGCCGAGCGTCACCACTTTGATGTTGTCCTGCGCGCGCGCCAGGCGGCGGCTGTCAGCGCTCACCTGGTCGGCCAGTTCGCGGGTGGGGCAGAGCACCATGGCTTGCACGCCAAACCAGCGCGGGTTCAAGCCTGCCAACAAGGCCAATGCAAAAGCGGCGGTCTTGCCACTGCCGGTTTGTGCCTGGGCAATTAGGTCTTTGCCCGCCAGGGCTGGCGGCAGGCTGGCGGCCTGGATGGGCGTCATCTGGTGGTAGCCCAGTTGCGCCAGGTTGGCAAGCGTGGCCTCGTTCAGAGGCAGGGCGGAGAAATCAAGTGGCGCAGCAGTCATGCCCGATTATCGGGCGTGGCCTGCGCCGCAATAAACGCAATGCTTATTTGCCGGAGATCGCCAGCAGCTCTACTTCGAAAAATAGCGTGGCGTTGGGTGGGATGGTATTGCCGGCACCGCGTGCGCCATAGGCAATGGTCGACGGGCAGGTCAGTTTGGCCTTGCCACCGACTTTGATTTTTTGCACGCCTTCGGTCCAGCAAGGAATGACCGCGCCCAGCGGAAATTCAGCCGGTTCATTGCGCTTGTAAGAGCTGTCAAATTCGCGGCCATCGGGGAAGGTGCCACGGTAGTGGACCTTGACCGTGTCGCTGGCCTTGGGGCTGGCGCCGGTGCCCTCTTTGAGTGAGCGATAAACCAAACCGCTGGCAGTGACTTGGGCGCCGGCCTCTTTGGCAGCGGCATCGAGCACGGGGTCGGCAGCGCAGCTAAGGGCGGCGCTCAGCAAGGAGGTGAAAGCGAGAAGGCGTGTTTTCATGATGCGTGTTTGCAGTAGGTTGAAAACCGACATTCTCGCAGCGCCGCCGCCTCTTGTGCGCTACGCCTTTAGACCAGCAGCGCGTTCACGCGTTTGACGTAAGCGGCCGGGTCTTCCGGCAGGCCGCCTTCGGCCAGCAGCGCCTGGTCAAACAGAATGTGCGCCAGGTCGTGGAAATGCACCGAACCATCGAGCTTTTTCACCAACGGATGCTCGGCATTGACTTCCAGTACCGGCTTGACATCCGGCGCCTTCTGGCCTGCTTGCTTGAGCATGCGCGCCAGTTGGGTGCTCATGCCGTCGTCTTGCACTACCAGGCAAGCGGGGCTGTCCACCAAGCGGGTGGTAACGCGCACGTCTTCGGCCTTGTCTTTGAGCGCCTCTTTGAGCTTGGCCAGGGTGGGCTTAAAGGTCTCGGCGGCCTCTTCGGCGGCTTTCTTCTCGGCCTCGTCCTGCAAGCTGCCCAAATCCACTGCGCCTTTGGCTACGCTTTGCAGCGGCGTGCCCTCGTACTCGTTCAAATAGTTCAAAGCCCACTCGTCCACGCGGTCGGTCATGAGCAGCACTTCAATGCCTTTTTTCTTGAACACTTCCAGCTGGGGGCTGTTTTTCGCAGCGGCCAGGGTGTCGGCGGTGATGTAGTACATCGCCTCTTGGCCTTCCTTCATGCGCGCTTTGTAATCGGCAAAGGACACGCTGAGGGCATCACTCTGGGTGGAGGTAAAACGCAGCAGCTTGGCAAGGCGGTCCTTGTTAGAAAAGTCTTCGCCCAGGCCTTCCTTAAGAACGGCGCCGAACTCGTTGTAAAAACGGGTGTATTTACCGGCTAAGGCCTTGTCTTCATCGCTAACCACATCGCTAACCACATCGGTAACCCCATCGGCGCTGGCCTCGGGTAGTTTGTCGTTTTTTGCCAGGTCTTCTAGCATGCCCAGCACGCGTTTGGTGCAACCTTCGCGGATGGCTTTGACGTCGCGGCTTTCCTGCAATAGCTCGCGGCTGACGTTGAGCGGCAAATCTGCCGAGTCGACCACGCCTTTGACAAAACGCAGGTAGGTAGGCATCAGCGCTTCGGCCTCGTCCATGATGAACACGCGCTTGACGTAGAGCTTGATGCCGGCGGTCTTTTCGCGGTTGTACAAATCCATAGGCGCTTTGCCAGGGATATAGAGCAACTGCGTGTATTCGGTGCTGCCTTCGACCCGGTTGTGCGTATGGGCCAGCGGGGCTTCAAAGTCGTGGCTGATTTGCTTGTAGAAATCGTCGTATTGCTCTTGGCTGATATCTTTTTTGGCACGTGCCCAGATGGCGTTGGCCTTGTTGACGGTTTCCCACTCGCCGGTCTTGACCATGCCGCCAGGCTGGCGTCCGACTTTTTCATCGCTCGGGTCTATCAGATCGCCGTCTTTCCATTCCTCTTTTTCCATGAGGATGGGCAGGCTGATGTGGTCCGAATATTTGTTGATGATGCCCTTGACCTTCCAGGTCTGCGCATAGTCCATCGCGTCTTCGCGCAGGTGCAGGGTGACGCTGGTGCCGCGTGCGGCTCGACTGATGTTTTCCACTTCAAAGGCGCCACCACCGCTGGCGCCACCGTCGCTGATCCAGCGCACGCCTTCGTCCTCGGGCAGTCCGGCACGGCGGGTTTCGACGGTAATTTTGTCGGCCACGATAAAGCCGGAATAAAAGCCCACGCCAAACTGGCCAATCAGCTGCGCATCGGCTTTTTGGTCGCCGCTGAGTTTGCTGACAAAGTCTTTGGTGCCGCTCTTGGCAATCGTGCCTAGGTTATCGATCGCTTCTTGCTGCGACATGCCGATGCCGTTGTCGGTGATGGTCAGGGTCTTGGCGTCTTTGTCCAGCGTGACCTTGACTTGCAGCTCGGTGTCGCCGGCCATAAGGCTGCTGCTGTTTATGGCCTCAAAGCGCAGCTTGTCGCAGGCGTCGGACGCATTGGAGATCAGCTCGCGCAGAAAAATTTCTTTATTCGAATACAGGGAATGGGTCACCAGGTGCAGAAGTTGCGCCACTTCGGCCTGGAAGGACAGGGTTTGCTTGCTCATAGGGTGAAATTGCCTCAAAAATTGCGGGTTGCGCGTATGTTGCGCCCATGCCCGAGAGCCGGGCAACCCGCAATTATGGGCGAGGGTGTCAATTTCAAGACTAGAGCGAGTCCTGCACACCAACTCTGGGTTAAATGCCCAGCATTTTTTTAGCTTCGCCCAGGGCTTTCATAGATTCATCATGCTTTCCAGCTTTGTGCATGGTTTCGCCGTCAGCACGCAGCGCTTTCAATTTGGCCAAGTCTGCGCCAGCCAGTTTGGTACTGGACAACTTGGCATCAATGGCTTTCATTTCATTGGGGCAGTTGTGGGCGAAGGCGGCAGCGCTGGCAAGCGCAAAGGCGGCGAAAAAAACTTTTTTCATGTTAAAAATCCAATAAAGCCAGAACATACTGGGTTGCAATTTATAACAAAAAGTTTATTTCAGCACAGCAGCGAGGGTTACCCTTGGGTGCAGATCCTGAGTCTGCGCCCGAGCGAACCAGCGGCTAGCGGGCAGGCAAACATTAAGTCTCGGCCACGCCATGGAGGGCTCAAAAACGTTCGTGCGGCGCGAGGTAGCGCCATTGACCCACCGGCAGGTTGCCCAGCATGACCTTGCCAATGCGCACCCGTTTGAGGCCCACCACCTTCAGGCCCACTTGCTCGCACATACGCCGAATCTGGCGTTTTTTGCCTTCGTGCAGCACAAAGCGCAGTTGTTCGGGGTTTTGCCACTCCACTTTGGCGTGTTTTAGCCCCTGCCCGTCCAATTGCAGGCCGTGGCGCAGTAATTGCAGCTTGGCCGCGGGGAAAACCGATTGCACATCGTTGCTGACCGGGTCATCGTCGTCGATGCGGCTCAGTTGCATGGGCTTGGCCAAGGGGGCATAGGTGGCTGCCGCTGAAGTGGCCGCCGCCGTGTTTTCCACGCCGGTATAGACCACGCGCACCAGGTATTCTTTTTCGATCACATGGTCCTCGCCGATCAATTGGCGCGCGACGCGGCCGTCTTGCGTCAAGACCAACAGGCCGGTCGAATCAATGTCCAAGCGCCCGGCGGGCACCAGGCTGCGCAATTGGCTGGGGTGAAAGAAGAAGCGCGCGTTGTCTTCGGCCCATCGGTTTTGCGGTGCCACCAGGGTGATGGCCGGGCTGTGCCCGTCTTCGGCCTGGCCGCTGACAATGCCTAGCGGTTTGTTGATCAAGACGGTGACTTGCTTGGCCTGCTGGCCTTTGGCCTCTTTGTCTATTTCTATGCGCACATCCGCTGCTACTTGCATGCCCATCTCGGCGATTTGGCCATTGACCTTGACCCAGCCTTTTTCAATCCAGGCATCGGCTTCGCGGCGCGAGGCCATACCCAACTCGGCCATGCGTTTGTTCAAGCGCATGCTGCCGTCGGGCCCGATCGCAGCCGTATTGCTCTGGCCTGCGGGTATGGGCGCGCGCCCAGGCGGAGGCGCCGCCCGGCGCATGCCACCGGCTGGCGGAAGAGGTTTCGGGGGGAGGGACATGCAGGCTTTCCAAGAGGGGGCTAAACAGCCATTCTAGGAAGCTGCGCCCCAAGCGCGTTGGGTTTAGCCTGTGCCTATACCGTTTCCCAGCCACCGTGTTCGCTGGCGCGGTAGATGGCGTCAATGACCTGCTGGTTGTGCAGCGAGCTCTCGAGCGTGACGTGCTCCTCCATGGCACCGCTAGCGGCGCGGGCAAAGGCTTCTACCTGGCACTTGTACTGGCGGCTATCCTGGAAGCGGAAGATCTGGCTGTGGGCGTGGTTCTGGTTGGTGAGTTCTATTTCTTCCGGCCCCCAGCGCTCGGCATTAAACGGAGACTTCACTTCGATAAAACCCTCGGTGCCATGAAACACCATCAGCTGGCGCGAGGCTAACTGAGTAGCAATGTAAAAACTCAGCTCAAAGCTGCCGAAATCGGCGCGTACCGAGGAATACACATCGGTGCCAAAGTGGGGGTCGCGTTCGGTGCTGGCTTGCACGCGCAGCGCTTCTTTGCTGGTGACAAAGCGGGTGGTGATGGTGGGATAGACACCGATGTCGGGCAGGCCGCCGCCGCCCAGGTCGGGCTTGTTGCGCATATTGTCCGGGTCGCGGTTGAAGTAGCTAAAGCAGCCTTGCACCTGTTTGAGCGTGCCGATAGCACCGCCGTTAAGCAGCTCGCGCACTCTGCGCCAAACCGGCGCGTAGGTCACCATAAAAGCTTCGGAGATTAAAACCCCGTTGCGTTCGCGTGCCTCTATCAATTCGGCAATCGCTCCGGCGTGCAAGGCGATCGGTTTTTCGCACAAAACGTGTTTGCCCGCATCGGCCGCTTTGATGGTCCATTCCACATGCTGCGAGGTGGGCAGCGGGATGTAGACGGCATCAATCTCTTCCGAATCGAGCATGGCCTGGTAGGAAGCAAATACATGGGGAATCGCAAAGCGGTCGGCAAAAGCCTGCGCACGCCCCAGGTCGCGGCTGGCTACGGCGCTGACCACGCAGTTTTGCGCATCCTGTAAAGCCG
>CANNEW010000172.1 GCA_947503685.1 Comamonadaceae bacterium
TGATTATAGGCGCCCATAGGGTGAAACAACCTACAATCATTGGCTCAGGGCGCGGCTGTAGCTCAGTGGATAGAGTATTGGCCTCCGAAGCCAAGGGTCGTGGGTTCGATCCCCGCCAGCCGCACCAATTGACCGTTTTTTGACGTGTCACAACCCCTCAAAACGCGATGGCTTTTTTGGAAGGGTTGTCACCCTGATGATGCAAGTGACTTCTGACTTGTCAGCAGTATGAAAATTTACTTTAATACTTGCAAGTCAAATTAAAGAGTGGTTTAATTTGAACATTCAAATTAACGCTTGCTTTCAATGACCCGAACCACCGGCACCTACGTGATTTCGACTACTCTGGGTGAATCGGTGCGCGCGTTCGTCCCTTATCCCTTGCCGCCGGCTAACCCAGCTTTGCCGCCCTCGGTTTTCGCTGACCACAACCGCCAGGCAGAACTTGCGCTTGCACGCTTGAGTGGCGTGTCAGGATTAGTGCCATCGGTGGACTGGCTGCTGTACAGCGCCATCCGCAAGGAAGCCTTGCTCACCTCCCAGATTGAGGGCACCCAGGCCACGCTGACCGACTTGTTTGACCAAGAGGCTGGTTTCAAGGTCAGCAACACTGACGACGTCGAAGAAGTGACGAACTACCTCCGAGCCTTCCGCTGGGTTCAGGCGCAACTGCGTGACCCCAAAGGGCTGCCCATCAGCGTACGACTGCTGTGCGATGCCCATCGGCGGCTGCTTGATGGCGCGCGAGGCGCGGGGAAGCAGCCTGGTGAACTGCGCCGGTCGCAAAATTGGATCGGCGGAACACGTCCTGGCAACGCCCTGTTTGTGCCGCCGCCACCAGAGCGAGTGGCCGAATTGCTGGCCGATATGGAGAGGTTCATTCACGATACAGCGACGGATTTGCCTGCTTTGGTGAAAGTGGCGCTCGTCCACGCCCAGTTTGAAACCATCCACCCCTTTCTTGATGGCAATGGGCGCATCGGACGTCTGCTCATCACGGCTTTATTCGAATATTGGGGGCTGCTGTCGGAGCCCTTGCTGTATGTCAGCGCTTATCTGAAGCAGCACCAGGCTGAGTATTACCGCCGCTTGTCGGCCATTCGTAACGACGGCGACTGGGAATCCTGGGTGACCTTCTTTTTGGAGGGGGTGGCAAGCGCCGCTGGCGATGCAGAAAAAACCATCATTGAAGTCGCCAGCCTCCTTGCCTCTGATCGTAAACGGCTGTTGCAGTCCCTTAAGGCAGGTCCGACCAGTTATCGTTTGTTCGAGATGCTGCCGGTGATGCCTCGCTTCACCATTGAACACGTTCGCCAGCAATTGGGTACCAGCTTTCCCACCGCGACAGCTGCCGTGAAGGTGTTGGTGGACCTAGGCATCGCGGTGGAAATGACGGGACAGAAAAAGAACCGCAGCTTCAGCTACCAAGCCTACGTTGAAGTGCTGTCCCGATGACCAGGGTAAATTACCTCATGCAATTTAGCGCTTAACGGGCTGCTTTTTACGCCCCAACACCGCTTTTAAAGCCACCCCGGTGTGCGTACCCAGGCGCACCACTTCTTCCGGGCTAGCGGCGGCGACAATACGACCCCCTTCTTTGCCCCCTTCGGGGCCCAGGTCGATAACCCAATCGGCTTCGGCGATCACGTCCAAATCATGCTCGATGACCACCACACTATGGCCGGCGCGCACCAGCCGGTGTAGCACCGCGATCAGCTTTTCCACATCGGCCATATGGAGGCCCACCGTGGGCTCGTCGAGCACATACAGGGTGTGCGGCGACTTCTGACCGCGCCGGGTGATGTCGTCGCGCACCTTCGAAAGTTCGGTCACCAGCTTGATGCGCTGCGCTTCGCCGCCGCTTAAGGTGGGTGAGGGTTGGCCCAGCGTCAGGTAGCCCAGGCCCACGTCTTTAAGCAATTGCAAGGGGTGCGCAATGACGGGCATGGCTGCGAAGAATTCAACCGCCTCGTCCACCTCCATTTGCAGCACTTCGCCGATGTTTTTACCGCGCCAGCTCACCGCCTGGGTTTCCGGGTTGAAGCGCGCGCCTTTGCAGGTTTCGCACAGCACTTTCACATCGGGCAAAAAGCTCATGCCAATGGTACGTATGCCTTGGCCTTCGCAGCCGGGGCAGCGGCCTTCGCCGGTATTAAAGCTAAAGCGGTTGGCGGCATAGCCGCGCGCCTTGGCCTCCAGCGTGTCGGCAAACAATTTGCGAATCGTGTCCCAAAAACCAATGTAGGTGGCAGGGCAGGAGCGCGGTGTTTTGCCAATCGGTGTCTGGTCCACTTCCAGCACGCGGTCCACACTTTCATAGCCGCTGATGGCTTCGCAGCCGATCAAGCCCGGCGGGCGTCCAGCCGCGTGCGCATCACGCCCGGCCTTGGTGGCGCGCTGCTGCACCAGCGCCTGCACATTGACCCGCAAGACCTCGCGCGCCAGTGTGGACTTGCCAGAACCGCTGACGCCGGTGATGGCCACCAAGCGCTGCAAGGGTACAGATGCAGTCACCGAGTGCAGGTTGTGCAGATGCGCACTATGCACTGTGAGCCATTGCACATCTGCAGGTGCTGCTTGAATACTGCTTTCTAGCGCTGCAGCTTGAGCCTTTGCAGCCTTTGCTTTCGCGCTGGACTTGGTGGCTGGTGCACTGTTGCTGCCCTTGGCCAATGGTTTCTGTACAGCTGCGCTGGTAGACGCTGCGGCGGCAGCCAGCAGCGCGGAAGCTCCAGAAGTCGCAACAAAACGTCGAGGCTCCAAGGGGTGCAGCATGGCGTGGAGTAGATAGCGCCCGGTTTGCGATTCGGCCTGTGCCTGCACATCGGCAATACTTCCTTGCGCTACCAGACGCCCGCCGCGCTTACCGGCGCTGGGGCCAATGTCGATGATGTGGTCGGCAGCCCGTATGGTGTCTTCGTCATGTTCCACCACCACCAGGGTGTTGCCTTTGTCGCTCAGGCTTTTCAAGGCACCGAGCAAAATTTTGTTGTCGCGCGCATGCAGGCCGATGGTGGGCTCGTCCAGCACATAACACACCCCTTGCAAATTGCTGCCCAATTGCGCAGCCAAGCGGATGCGCTGCGCCTCGCCACCGCTTAGGCTCGGAGCTCCCCGGTCCAACGTCAAATACCCCAGGCCCACTTCTTCCAAAAACTCGAGGCGGCTGCGGATTTCAGGAATCAGGTCGCGAGCAATATCGGCCTCGCGCTGGCTGATGGCGCCGCCCACTTGCAGGCTTTGCACCCAGGCGCGAACTTCGCTCACCGACAGCGCCGCAATATCTGCAATCCCCACGCCGCCAAAAAGCACGGCGCGCGCAGTGGCGTTCAAGCGTGTGCCCTGGCAGCGCGGACAGGCGGTGTCCGCTAGGTCCTCCACATCAGCCTCGGCAAAGGTATGTTCGCGCCCGCCCTTGTCTTCGCGTACCGTGTCGTCAAACACCTTGCGTTGCTCTTTGGTCAGCGCCAGCCCGGTACCCACGCAATCGGGACACCAGCCGTGCTTGCTGTTGTAGCTGAACAGGCGTGGGTCCAATTCGGTATACGAGGTGGAACACAGCGGGCAGGCGCGCTTGGTGGAAAACACTTCCACCCGTCCGATCGCCGCCGTGCTGCTACCAGCCTGCATAGCGCCGCCTAAATCGTCCAGGCCGCTCAGCACATGCACCACGCCTTTTCCATGCGTTAAGGCCTGCGCCAAACCAGCGCGCAGCGTGGCTTCGTCAGCGGCTTTGACGTCCAGGCTCAGCACCGGCAACTCGATATGGTGCTCTTTGAAACGGTCTATACGGGGGAAGCTATTGGTGGGTAAAAATTCTCCATCCACCCGCAAATGCGTGTAGCCGCGCGGACGCGCCCAATCCGCCAATTCGGTGTAAACCCCTTTGCGCCCGACTACCAATGGCGCCAGCAAACCGATGTGTTGCCCGCGGTAGGTTTTTAGCAATTGCGCGGCGATGCTGTCCGCGCTTTGCGGCGCAACTGCAGCACCATCTTTGATGCAGTGCTGCGTGCCTAGCTTGACGTAGAGCAAACGCAAAAAATGCCAGACTTCGGTGGTCGTGCCTACCGTCGATTTACGCCCTCCGCGTGAGAGCCGCTGCTCAATCGCCACGGTGGGTGGAATGCCATAGACCGCATCCACCTCGGGCCTGCCCGCCGGTTGCACGATAGAGCGCGCATACGCGTTCAAGCTTTCCAAATAACGCCGCTGGCCTTCGTTAAACAAAATATCAAAGGCGAGCGTCGATTTGCCGGATCCGCTGACACCAGTCACTACGCTGAACTGACCGCGTGGAATATTCACCGACAGCGATTGCAAGTTGTGTTCTTTGGCGTTGACGATACGGATATTGTTATCCGGTGCAACTCTCGCGCCTGAAGAAGCATCCGCTGGCATCAGGTATGCAGCGCTCGGCTCCGCCACCTCATGCACCACACCCATACTCGCTGCGTAGTCGCGCAAGGCCTTGCCGGTGTGGCTCGTGGGGTGCAGCAGCAAATCTTCCGGCGTGCCGCAGGCGACTATTTCGCCACCCGCCTCGCCGCCTTCGGGGCCGAGGTCGATGAGCCAGTCGCTGGAGCGGATGACGTCCAGATTGTGTTCAATCACCAGCAGCGAATGGCCGGCGTCTAGCAATTTGCGCAGGGCGCGCATCAGCTTGGCGATGTCGTCAAAATGCAGCCCGGTGGTGGGCTCGTCCAGCATGAACAAAGTGCCACGGCGGGCCATAGGCTGGCGGCTATTGCTGGCCGCTTTAGCTGCCTCGGCCAAGAAACCGGCCAGCTTCAGGCGTTGCGCCTCACCGCCTGACAAAGTGGGCACCGGTTGGCCCAGCTTCACATACTCGAGGCCCACGTCGACGATCGGTTGCAGCGCCCGTATGACTTCGCGGTCTTGCGCAAACACCGTTGCCGCTTCGCTGACGGTGAGACCCAGTACACCGGCCACGTTATAGGCCTTTAGTGCACCATCGGGACCGCTGCGCCGTTCAATCGTCACTTCCAAAATTTCAGGGCGATAACGTTTGCCATTGCAATCGGGGCAACGCAAATACACGTCGCTCAAAAACTGCATCTCAATGTGTTCAAAGCCTGAGCCGCCACAGGTGGGGCAACGTCCATCGCCGCTGTTGGAGCTGAATTTGGAAGCGGTGTAGCTGCGCTCTTGCGACAGCGGCGCGGTGGCAAAGAGTTCGCGGATCGCATCCCAGGCGCCCACATAACTCGACGGATTAGAGCGCGCGGTTTTACCGATGGGCGACTGGTCCACAAACACCACTTCGCTGAGCATGTCTGCACCTAGCAATCGGCTGTGCAGACCCGGCGTATCCGTGGCCTTGCCAAAGTGGCGCAAGAGTGCTGGCGCCAGCACGTCCTGCACCAGCGTGGATTTGCCCGAACCGCTGACGCCCGTCACGCAGACCAGCCGCTGCAAGGGAATTTCCACATCCACATTTTTTAGGTTGTGTTCGCGCACGCCTTCAAGCACCAGGCGCGGCGTGTTGTCGCCCACCATGCGCTTAAAGCCCATGCCCACCTGCTTGCGCCCGCCCAGGTAAGCGCCGGTCAAGGTGTCGGCGGCTTTCAGGGCTTCGGTGCTACCGTCAAACACTATTTGCCCGCCTTTTTCGCCCGGCCCCGGACCCATGTCCAGCATCCGGTCGGCAGCTAGCATCACTGCCGGGTCGTGTTCGACCACCACCAGCGTGTTGCCCGCATCGCGCAGGCGTTGCATGGCCACGATGATGCGGTGCATATCGCGCGGATGCAGGCCGATACTGGGTTCATCGAGCACAAACAAGGTATTGACCAGCGAGGTGCCCAATGCGGTGGTCAGGTTGATGCGCTGGACTTCGCCGCCGCTCAAAGTGCGGCTTTGCCGGTCGAGTGTCAGGTAGCCAATGCCCACATCGCATAGGTATTTCAGGCGGGTCCGGATTTCGTCCAATAGCAGCTTAAGGGTTTTGTTATCCGCTTCTGAATGGGTGCTTTGGCTGGCCGCGCCCTGGGCCCTTGGAGCAGGCATTCCCGGCCCCCGCGCTTCCAGGCCCACTTGCAAGCGGTCGAAAAACGCGCGCACACGGTCCAGCGGTAGCAGCATCAAATCATGCAGGCACAAACCGGGCAGGGCCTGCAGTTGCGCCGCGGTCCATTGCACCCCCT
>CANNEW010000173.1 GCA_947503685.1 Comamonadaceae bacterium
GGCGCCGCTGAGCAGTTGACCATCGCGTCCTTGTACATGAAACCGCGCCAGTAACTGTTCGCGCGAAGTGCCGGCTGGCAGCGGCACTGCCGTGTTGCTGATATCGGCAAAGCACACAGGCGAGCCTGGTTGCAGCGGTTGCAGGTCACGATAGACGGCAATTTCGCGCCGACACAGCGGACAGGCGCCGTCGTAAAGCACGGTCAGTGCCGCAGGGCGCAGGCTTGTGTTGGTCTGGTTCGTATCGTTCATATTTCGGTCCCAATAGATTCACCATGCTGGCGCTTGTCGGGCGGCCAGCAAGTCAGAGGCTGTTGCAAAGCCGCGCGAGGCACGAGTCCACCACTGGCTAAAGGAGTCGCAGCGCCTGGCGACCGCCGGAAAAAGCGCAACCGCCGCTTCGCAAACTGCCAAGCGCGCCAACCAGGGCGCAAGATGCGGCTCGTCCACACTGCGCACTTGGGCGGCACCTTGCAGCGCTGCGCCAAGTGCGGCCGCTTCACCCTGCCAACGCAGGGGAGCAAGCTCCGCCATTCGGCTGGCAGCAAAACGCCAGCGCCGCTCGCTCCAAGGCCAGGCGCGGTGAAAGTCGGTGACAAAGACGGCCACCACCACCGTATTTGCAGGCAAGGAAGTGGGCAGATCGCCCAGGTTCCAGGGGTGCACCAGCCACACCTCGTGGCCCGCCACGGCAGACGGATCAGGCTTTGTAAAGCCCAGATCGAAATGTGGCTCTGCAAAAAAGGGTGGCTCGATCAGCGCGCCTTGAGTGGGCGCGTCCTGCTCGGTGCGAGCGCGGCGCATAGGTTGTCGGGCGAGGCGGTCTAAAGCTTCATACGACTGATCTATCACACTACCTGGGCTGTGCCAGGAAGCAGGGGCGTAGCGGGCCACGTTGTCTGCATTGAAAAGATAAGGCTTGCTGCTGCCGGTGCCAGCCACCCACTGCCAGCTGAGGTGGTTGCTGGCTAGGTCACCATCAAGCAGATGACCATAGAGCCAGTCGGCTGCAATCCGCCAGTCCACCTTGCGCACGTGCACAACAAAGCTGGCCAGCCACATGCGCGCATGGTTGTGCAAATAGCCCGTGGCGTACAAGACGCGCACCGCCATATCGATAACGGGTACACCGGTCGCAGCTTGGCGAATATCGGCAGGCAGCAGCGCTGAGTAGCTTGTCTGCGGCAGCAGGCCCTCGCGCAGGGATTCAAAAATTTCTTCGCCACGAAACGCCCAGACATGGCGAAAGTATTCGCGCCAACCCAGCTCGAAAACGAACTTGTGTTGCACATCGAGCGAGTGCTTGGCGGTCACACCGGCCAGTACCTCGGGCAGGCTGAGCAGTCCGTGGGTGATGTAGGGCGACAGGCCAGTGACCGCGCCCTCGATAGCGTTACGGCTGCGCGCATAGTCGCCAGGATGCACGGCATTGACGCGCGCCAGAGCAGCTTGGCGTGTGGGCGGGAAATCTTCGAGCATCGTCATGGGACTACTCCAACTTCACCGCGGCGAATGGCGTAGGCACGAAGTGTGACGGCTTGTTTTTGGCTGTCCGTCATGTGGGCCACGTTCTTGACCTGCAAAGCCATGCTTGCGTATCAGCTCTTGCATGGTGCATGGTGGTCTTCAAGGGTGGCGCTTGTGCTGGGCACTGTGCGTGAAGGTGGCGACGTAGTTAACCTGCGTGTCCTTGCACCACGAGGCTTTGTGCACAAGCGGCAAATAGCGCATGCCGCGCAGATCATTCATGTGCAAGTCTGCGGGAGCCAAAGCGGAGCTCAACTCTTGGGGACGTACAAACATCGACCACTGGTGGGTGCCGCGCGGTAGAACCCGCAGCAGGTATTCGGCTCCGATGATGGCAACTACAAAGCTCTTGAAGGTGCGGTCGATGGTGGAGACAAACAGCATGCCTCCTGGCGCCAGGCAGGCAGCGGCAGTGGTCAAAAATACGGGCACGTCACTCACGTGCTCGACCACCTCAAGCGCCAGCACCACATCAAAACGTTCTTCTGGCGACAGCACCTCGGCGGGCTCGCCCAGCCGATAGTCAACCGTGACGCTCTGCGATTGAGCGTGCAGGCGAGCAGCGGCGACATTACCCGGTGAAGCGTCCACGCCCACAACCTGCGCGCCTAGGCGGGCCAGCGCTTCTGACAGCAAGCCGCCGCCGCATCCCACATCCAAAATGCGCAGCCCGCTCAGCGCGTTGGCGGTCTCTCGCCCTAAGTGCGCGGCGATTTGTGCGACCACGTAGTCCAGCCGCAAGGCGTTGACAACGTGCAGCGGCCGCATCGGTCCTCGGCTGTCCCACCAAGTTGCACTCAGGCGGTCAAAGCGTTCGATTTCGGCTGCGATGGCGGTCATGCATGCGTCACTCAAATGTGGCGGATCAAGGCAACCGCAGCCTTTGAGCCTGTGCCCACCATGGCGCACCAGGCGCGCAACACCCAAGCTGATTGACCGGGGCCCCGAGAGGCAGCCGCCTCGTTGCGGTGAGCCACTTCGTCGGCCTGGCAATCGAGCAAGGTCTGACGCAAGTCATTGAGGTCCGGCTGCGAGGACAACGCGCATATCTGCTCTTCGTAGTGGTGGTCAACGAAGGTCTCTACTGCCTCGATGGTTGCGTAGACCGCTCTGGGGCCGAACAGCGCAGGCAAGGCCCCGGTGAGAAACCCGGCCAGTCGCCAGAGCGGCAGCAGGCGGCTGTGTTCTGCTGAAGGCAGCCAGGCCGCAATAAGGCGCAGGTGCTTTTGCTCGGTAACCAAGTGGTGCTCAGCAAAGGACCGCAGAGCTGGATCACGCGCAAATCGCAAAACGCCTTGGTAAATGCAGACCGCGCCGACCTCGCCTGCGTGGTCGGTGCGCAGATCAGCAAGCACCCAATCAGGGAGGGTATCTCCTGCAAGGAGCGGCGCGGTACCGGGGCTAAGGCTTTGTGCTCGGCCTGTACCCGCTAAAGGTATCGCGGCCGAGTCAGCCGCCATCAGCCTTTTTTGGCCCATGCACTGCACCAGCCTTTGCCGGCCACTTGCTTACCGGCAAACAAAGGGCAACCACCCAAGGCATCGCTGGCTTTGCCCTGGTACAACGCGCAGTTGGTGCAAACCTGGCCGGCGGCGTATTTGGGGAACTTCTTGGTGTCGGTCTTGGTGGCATCCGCCACATAGCCCAAGGCCACGGCTTGCGGATCTTTTTCGTCCAGTTTTGCCTGAGCACGGGCGGATGTGGCCAATAGCGATGTGCCAGCGGCCAGGGTCATGAAAAAGGTGCGTCGATTGTTGTTCATAGAAATTCCGATTTAAAACAAGCCAGGTTAATTCCAAAGTAGCGCCCAAGGGCCTGCTTTCTTGGTGCTTGAAGACTTAAACAAAATTGGCGCATTCCATCTGAAGCTTTGCTGAAGCGAAAGAGTGAATTGAGCCGTTTTAAAAATGACTAGACTTGCGTAATGAGTCGTTTTTGCGTCCGTATCTTAATGCAAGAAAGCCTTTTAAAAGCCAATTCCCATTAAAAATAAAGGTAAAATTAGACTCATAATTAACTCAACCATTGATCAATGACTTTCACCAAGATTGATGTTCAGCCGGACGTGCCGTTGGCAACCAAGTTGAGGCCAACTTTTAGAAGCGGTGCGGTTGCGCGCATGGCGGGCATGCCCGTGGCGACTTTGCGCATTTGGGAGCAGCGCTACCAAGCTGTGCGGCCCAACACGGCAGCATCTGGACACCGGTTGTATTCGTCAGCAGACGTAGAGCGAGCGACCTTGCTGCGCCGACTTACTGCGCAGGGCCATGCAATCGGCCTGCTGGCGGCACTTGAAACTGAACAAATGCGCGAGATGACGCAGACGCCTGAAGCGGCCAAAACAACAAACCGACCCAGTGCAATGAGTCAGGCACCCAGGAGGGCTGTCGTGGTGGGACAGGCCTTGGCGAGCCGTCTGCAAGGCTTGATTGATCGCCAGCCCTTGAAGCCAGCGCTGCAGATGGTGGCTGTCTTTGATACGTTGGCCGATGCAGCCCGGGCCGCGCAACATTCTGCCAAGCCCGCCGTCGACCTGCTGCTGTGGCAAGCATCAAGCTTGCAGCCTGGTGCACGGCAAGAATTGCGCGTTGCCCAAGACGCCTGGCGAGCCCCTGCGGCGGCAGTGGTGTACCGCTTTTCCAGTGCCGCAGGACGAGCCGAGTTAACCGGTGCCGGGGTCGCAGTTTTGTACGAACTCGAAGATGACGATTCATTGGGCCAGTGGCTGGCATCGTTGCCGCGTGCCGAGACGCCGTCAGACACCACCGTCTCAGCCCCCAAGCTGACGATTCCAAGTACAAAAAGCCTTACACAACAAACCATATCACCCCCCCGGTTTGGCGATGCTGAATTGACACAATTTGCCGGGCTTTCATCAGCAATTGCTTGTGAGTGCCCCAGCCACTTGGCGGAGCTGCTACTGCAAGTCTCCTGCTTTGAAACCTACAGCGGCGAGTGCGCCAACCGGAGCGAAGCCGACGCGCAATTACACGCTTACTTGCAGCAGGTTGCTGGTACCGCACGCATGCTGTTCGAAAAAGCGCTCGAGCAAGTAGCCATTGCCGAAGGCCTGCCGCTGCCGCTGGTGCCTATTGCTTCTTTACCTCACAGCCAGAGTCCGCAAGTACCAGTTTCATCAGCGCCAACGTGGCGCCACAGATCAGGCCACCCATTCTTTAGTCCCTAAGGCACAGCTACGTCCGCAATATGCGGGTTTTGTGGGGGCATATTGCCCCGCTAATAAGGATTTTTATGAAACATGCGCTCTGACGACGAGAGCAAAAGTCGCCAGCTGGCAGATGTCACCTACACCCGCTTAGTTAAACGCTGGAATTTTCCGCAAGCGCAGGCCAATATCTGGTTTTTAGGTGGCTTAGGCTATGTGACCGGCAATGATTTTGTGGGTTCTAAGCTCATGGCCTCACCGGGTGTCCAGGCGGATTACGAAACCACCCGTGTCTACGCCTCTGCCACCGCCAGGCTCTACCGGGCCGATGGCATCAACCACGACTTCACGTCAGCGCGGCTGGGATTTTCTTTCTATGAAGTGGATTACGACGAGACCCAGCCATGGTTGGTCGTAGAAGCGAGGCGCATGATGGGTCTGACCAACAGGACAGAAGTAACGCCGATGCTGCGGCTGATCCATAACCGCTATTTTCTAGAACTTGGCGTGAGCAACAGCGCCCAAGGCCGCATCAACTTTATGTACATTTTTTGAGGGCTTCAGCATGAAAAAATTAGTGACTGCTTTGGCACTCGCGTTGGCGACCTTGCCGTCATTCGCTGTAACCAGCATCAAAGCCACCGTGAATGGAATGGTGTGTTCCTTTTGCGCCCAGGGCATAGAAAAGCGCATCTCCAGCATGCCCGCGGCCAAAGCGGTGTTCGTAGACCTGAAGAAAAAGACCGTTGCCATCGAGGCCAAGGAGGGTCAGACCTTGGATGGCAATGCCATCACAGCCGAAATCACCGACGCCGGCTACGACGTGGTGAAACTCGAAACCGTGCAGAAATCCGTCGAGGAGATCAAGGCTGAAGTCAGGGCGCGCAAATGAGCCCAGACGGCATCGCTGAATCACGCGGCAGCTTCTGGACCTCGGTTGCCAGCCTGTTCGCCACATCCAGCACCTTGGTCTGCTGCGCCATCCCCGCACTGCTGGTCGCGCTGGGGGCCGGGGCTGCGCTGTCGTCCTTGGTCGCGGTGTTCCCGCAAGTCGTCTGGCTCAGCGAACACAAGGATGTGGTCTTTGCCTTGGCTGGCTTGATGATGGCAGGCAGTGGTGCACTGCAGTGGCGCAACCGCCATGCACCTTGCCCGACTGACCCTGCCCTGCGCGATGCTTGCCTGCGCTCACGCAAAGTATCGTTTGCGGTGTACTTGGTCAGCGTGGCTTTTTACCTCATTGGTGCTTGGTTTGCGTTTGTTCAGCCTTGGTTGGCCGAGTGACACACCTCATAGGTTTATTTGGGCTTTTCAACCTGCGTCAGACGGTGCAGCACTTGTTGCCCCGATTGCGCAATGTTCTGCATATTAGCTTCCAGCAAGGCCATTTCTCGCAGCGTCTGCGCGAGCGCTCGGTATTGGGCCGATGGCCCCTGGGGTTGCCCAGCTGCAA
>CANNEW010000174.1 GCA_947503685.1 Comamonadaceae bacterium
ACGAAGTGAAGCGCCGCATCATGATCGGCGCTTATGTGTTGTCGCACGGTTATTACGATGCCTATTACCTGCAGGCGCAAAAAATCCGCCGCATGATTGCTGATGATTTTCAGCAGGCCTTTAGCCAGTGCGACGTGATAGCCGGTCCGGTTGCACCGACCACCGCATGGAAGCTCGGCGATAAGTCGGATGATCCGCTGGCCAATTACTTGGCTGATATCTTCACCCTGCCTGCGTCACTGGCAGGTTTGCCCGGCATGAGCCTGCCGGTGGGCTTTGGCGAAAGCGGTATGCCGGTAGGCATGCAGCTGATCGGCAATTATTTGCAGGAGGCGCGCCTCTTGAACGTGGCGCACCAGTACCAATTGCACACAGACCACCACATCCAGGCCCCAGGAGGTGCCGCATGAGCGCCGCCAAACTAGTCCACGGCTACGAAGTCGTCATCGGCTTTGAAACCCACGCCCAACTCTCCACGCAAAGCAAGATTTTCAGCCGCGCATCTATCGCCTTCGGCGCTGCGCCCAACACGCAAGCCTGTGCCGTGGACCTGGCCTTGCCGGGCACGCTGCCGGTAATGAACAAGGGCGCGGTGGAACGTGCCATCGAACTCGGGTTGGCGCTGGGATCGCACATCGCAGAGCGCAGCGTGTTTGCGCGTAAAAACTATTTTTATCCGGATCTGCCCAAGGGCTACCAGATCAGCCAGTTTGAAATCCCCGTGGTGCAGGGTGGCGAAGTTTCTTTCTTTTTGGGTGACGAGAAAAAAACGGTGCGCCTGGTGCGCGCGCATTTGGAAGAGGACGCGGGCAAGTCTTTGCATGAAGATTTCATCGGTCAATCGGGCATCGACCTGAACCGCGCTGGCACGCCGCTTTTAGAAATCGTTACCGAGCCCGATATGCGCTCCAGTGAAGAGGCGGTAGCCTATGCCAAAGAGCTGCACAAGATCGTGACCTGGATTGGCATTTGCGACGGCAATATGCAAGAGGGCAGTTTCCGCTGCGACGCCAATGTGTCCGTGCGCAAACCCGGCGCGCCGCTGGGCACACGCCGTGAAATCAAAAACCTGAACAGCTTTAAGTTCATGCAGCAGGCCATCGACTATGAAGTGCGCTGGCAAATTGAACAGATCGAAGACGGCCACGCCATTCAACAAGCTACCGTGCTGTTCAACCCCGACACGGGCGAGACCCGCGCCATGCGCACCAAAGAAGACGCCGCCGATTACCGCTATTTCCCCGACCCGGATTTGCCACCGCTGGTGATCTCGCGCAAGTGGGTGGAGCGCGTGCGCAGCGAAATGGCCGAGTTGCCGCGTGTGATGGCCGAACGTTTTGTCACGCAATATGGTTTGCCCGAATACGATGCAACGACGCTCACGCAAAGCAAGGCCATGGCCGCTTATTTTGAAGCGACGACCAAGGCTTGCGGACAAGCGAAATTGGCGAGCAACTGGATCATGGGTGAGTTATCGCGGCGTATGAATGCCGATGACCTAGGCATTGAGCAGTTGCCCGTGAAGGCAACGCAGCTCGGGGCATTGATTCAGCGTATCGCTGACGACACCATCAGCAACAACGCAGCTAAGCAAGTATTTGATGCCTTATGGAGCGAGGGCGAAGATGCACAGGGCACCTCTGGCGCAGCGCGTATCGACCTCATCATCGAAGCCAAAGGCCTCAAGCAAATGAACGACACCGGCGCCTTGGAAGCCATCATCGACGAGGTGCTGGCCGCCAACCCGAAAAACGTCGAAGAGTTCAAAGCCGGCAACACCAAGGCCTTGAACGGCTTGGTCGGCCCCATCATGAAGGCCAGCAAGGGCAAGGCCAATCCGGCGCAGGTCAATGCGCTGTTACTAAAAAAGCTCAGCTAACGCACATAGCCGCCTCAAACCAAAAACACCCGCCCTGCGCGCGGTCGCACCAGCACTGGGTCAGCGTCGCGCAGTGGCGTGGCGGCATATTCCTGCAAGCCCATGTGCACCTCCAGTACTTCGCCCTGGGGCAGGATGGATGTATCTTGCAGCGTAATCTCCAGACGCACCAGTGGGCCCGCGGCCAACACGCGCAGCACCTGGCCGGCTATCCAGTTGGACGTATCGGCAACACCAGTGGCGGGTCGTATCTCCAACTCGTAGGGCCGCACAAAGGCATAGCCAGCTTGTTGCGGCGCGCTCTGCTGTAACTCGGGGCAGGCAATACGTGCGCGCCCGTTGCCAATGCGCAAGCTGCCATCTTCGATATGCCCTTGCAAACGGTTGACCTGGCCCAAAAAGCTGAACACAAACGGGCTGGCCGGCTGCTCCCACACCGCCTGGGGCGTGCCTACCTGCTCTATGCGGCCCCGGTTCATCAGCACCACGCGGTCAGACACTTCGAGCGCCTCTTCCTGGTCGTGGGTCACAAAAACGCTACTGACATGCAGCTCATCGTGCAAGCGGCGCAGCCAGCGGCGCAACTCTTTGCGCACTTTGGCATCCAGTGCACCAAAAGGTTCATCCAGCAGCAAGACCTGTGGCTCTACCGCCAGCGCGCGGGCCAAGGCAATGCGCTGGCGCTGCCCGCCCGAGAGCTGCGACGGGAAGCGATCACCCAGCCAATCGAGCTGCACCAGGTCTAGCAGTTGGTGCACTTTGTCTTTGATCTGCGACTCGCTAGGGCGGCTGGCACGCGGCCGCATACGCAGGCCGAAGGCCACGTTGTCAAACACCGTCATGTGGCGGAACAAGGCGTAGTGCTGGAACACAAAGCCCACGTTGCGTTCACGCGGATGCACGTCGGTGGCATCGACGCCAGAAAAATAAATGCTGCCGGCATCGGCGCTTTCTAAGCCGGCGATGATGCGCAGCAGCGTCGTTTTGCCGCAGCCCGAAGGCCCAAGCAGGGCCACCAGTTCGCCCGATGCAATTTGGAGGCTGACATCTTCCAAGGCTTGGAAGCTGCCAAATTGCTTGCTGACATGGTCAATGGAAATACTCATAGTGAAGGTGGCCTCAAGGGCTTACAGGACGCTCGGGTGAAAGGCTTGGTGCGACGCGCTGCTGGCGCTCAAATTTCCACTCCGCCAAGCTTTTGACCAGCAGTGTCACCAGCGCCAGGAGCGTGAGCAAAGTCGCTACGGCAAAGGCCGCAACCGATTGGTATTCGTTGTACAAAATTTCGATATGCAAGGGCATGGTGTTGGTCTGCCCACGGATATGGCCAGACACCACGGAGACTGCACCAAACTCGCCCATGGCGCGGGCGTTACACAAAATGACGCCATACAGCAATGCCCAGCGGATATTGGGCAGCGTGACATACCAAAAAGTTTGCCACCCCGATGCACCCAGTACGATGCTGGCTTGTTCTTCGTCCGTGCCCTGCGATTGCATCAAAGGCAACAACTCGCGCGCTACAAAGGGGAAGGTCACAAAGGTGGTGGCCAGCACCATGCCCGGTAGCGCAAAAATGATTTTGATGTCGTGCGCCATCAGCCAGGGGCCGAACCAACCGTGCGCGCCAAACATCAACACATAGACCAGGCCGGCTACCACCGGTGAAACAGAGAACGGCAAATCGATCAAAGTGGTGAGCGCGGACTTGCCGGGAAATTCAAACTTGGCAATCGCCCATGCCGCGGACACGCCAAACACCAGATTGCAGGGCACCGCCACCATCGCAACCAACAGCGTCAGGCCAATCGCACTCAAAGCCTCGGGTTCGGCCAATGCGCTGACATAGCCGTCCAGGCCTTTACGAAAAGCCTCGACAAACACTGCGGCCAAGGGCAGCAGCAGGAACAAAAACACAAAAGCCAGGGCCAGGGTCAGCAGCGCCCAGCGCACAAGGGCGGCCTCCGCACGCGCCGCCCGTCTGGCCGGGTGGCGGGTCTGGCCGCTCACGAAGACGCTCCCATGCGCTGGCGCTGCCAGGTTTGCAAGGCGTTGATGACAAACAGCATCGCAAACGAGGCCACCA
This sequence comes from Comamonadaceae bacterium, assembly GCA_947503685.1. Taxonomy (GTDB): domain Bacteria; phylum Pseudomonadota; class Gammaproteobacteria; order Burkholderiales; family Burkholderiaceae_C; genus Allorhodoferax. The sequence goes on from CANNEW010000174.1 coordinate 3,966, forward strand.
GCAGGACGGAGGCCACGGCGGTGGCTCCGGCGTAGTCGTACTGCTCAAGCTTGCCGATGATGATCAGGGGCGTGATCTCTGACACCATGGGCATATTGCCGGCGATAAATATGACTGAGCCATATTCGCCCACACCGCGTGCAAAGGCCATGGCAAAACCGGTTAAGAGCGCCGGCGCGATGGTCGGGAAAATCACATGCGCAAAACTTTGCCATGGCGTAGCGCCCAGGCACATGGCGGCCTCTTCCAACTCCTGCTCGCAATCTTCCAGCACCGGCTGCACCGTACGCACGACGAAAGGCAGACCGATAAAAATCAGGGCAATGACCACGCCGTTGGCGTTAAATGCCAGCGAAATCCCATAGGGCTCTAGCAGGCTGCCGACCCAGCCGTTACTCGCCAGCAGCGCGGTCAGTGAAATACCGGCAACAGCGGTAGGCAGTGCAAACGGCAGGTCCACCAAGGCGTCGATCAGCTTTTTGCCGAAAAACTCGTAGCGCACCAGCACCCAGGCAATCACCAAGCCAAATACCGTGTTCACCAGGGCCGCAATCAAGGAAGCGCCAAACGTTAAACGGTAAGAGGCCAGCACGCGCGGGCTGCTGACTGCGGCGACAAACTGCTGCCAATCCAGCGTCAAGGTTTTGGCGAACAAACCGGACAAAGGAATGAGCACAATAATGCTCAGGTAAAACAGGGTGAAGGCTAGAGTAAGCTTAAAACCGGGCAATACGCGCAGGCTCTTGCCGCGCGCCACGCCAGAGGCCGCCGGCCTGCTGGCCGCTGATGTTTGCATACAGTGGTCGTTTATTTGACGGTGTACAACCGGTCAAACTGACCGCCATCATTGAAATGCACTTTTTGCGCTTCGGCCGGGCTGCCGAAATAGTCTTCCACGGTAAACAGCGCGATAGGCTTAAACGTAGTGGCGTATTTTTTCAGGATAGCGGGGTTGCTGGGGCGGATCGCGTGTTGCGCCGCAATTTCCTGCCCCTCGTCCGAATACAAGAAATTTAAGTACGCCTTGGCCGCGTCCTGCGTGCCCTTTTTGGCTACCGTACGCTCGACCACTGCAACTGGGTTTTCGGCGAGGATGGAGGCGCTGGGGTGTATCGCATCGACCTTGCCCGCGCCAAATTCGCGGTCTATCGATACCACCTCCGATTCAAAAGTTATCAACACGTCGCCCAGGTTGCGTTGCAGAAAAATGGTGGTGGCATCGCGCCCGCCTTTGGCAAGCACCGGTACGTTTTTGTAGAGCTTGGCCACAAAGTCGGCTGCCTGGGCGTCGGTGCCGCCGCGTTTGCGTACCTGTCCCCAAGCAGCCAGGTAGGCCATGCGCCCATTGCCACCGGTCTTGGGGTTGACGACTACGACTTGAATACCCGGACGGATCAGATCATCCCAGTCTTTAATGCCTTTGGGATTTTTGTCGCGCACCAAAAACAACATGGTCGAACTGGTGGGCGATGCGTTGTGCGGGAAGCGCTTAGTCCAGTCTTTCGCCACCACGCCATTGGTAGCCAGAAAGTCGATATCGGTGGAAGTATTCATGGTGACCACATCGGCTTCGAGTCCATCGTTCACTGCCCGCGCCTGCGCACTGGAGCCGCCGTGGGCCTGGTCCACGCGCATGTCTTTGCCGGTACTCTTTTTGTATTGGGCTACAAAGGCGGCGTTGATGTCTTTATAAAACTCGCGCGACACATCGTAAGACGCGTTCAGCAAAACGGTTTGCGCTGCGGCAGCTTGACACAGCATGGCAGCAAGGACTAAGGTTAAGAATGCACGGAAGTTGCGAAGTGTCATAGTTTTTTCTCGTTAAAGGCCCAGGGCCGTAAAGCCCACGTGTAAATGGAAAATTGATCATTGCACCAGGGCTGCACCGGCGGTTGTGTGGCTGCTCAGGTCCACCAAAATCAAAGCACCTAATGCCCGCGATTGTGCAAAGGGCATGGTCAGCAAGGGCTCTTGCAATTGCAGGCTGATGCTGCCTATTTCATTGACCGCCAGGCTTTCTGCGGGCTCTCGCTCCAGAGTATGGATATTGCGGCGATGCGCGATGCTTGTTACTTTGCCCTTGACCCAGCGGTGACCGTGCAAAACCCAGTAGGCTCTACCGGCCGTCAAGGGCTCCTCGTC
>CANNEW010000175.1 GCA_947503685.1 Comamonadaceae bacterium
ACGCTTGTTTTGCTAGTGTTTAACTATGGAGTAACTATGTCACTAAAAACTTCTCGACGTCACACCCTGGCCTTGGCCGCAATCGCCAGTGTGCTCATTGCAGCGCCAGGCTTGGCATTGGCACAAGCCAAACTCAAAGTCGCAGGTATCTACACCGTGCCTTTCGAGCAGCAATGGGCCGGGCGCCTACACAACGCGCTGAAAGCGGCCGAGGCGCGCGGCGATATCGAATACAAAGCCAGCGAAAACGTCTCCAACGCAGATTACGAACGCGTGATGCGTGAGTACGCCACCGCTGGCAACAACCTGATCGTGGGTGAAGCCTTTGCCGTGGAAGCTGCCGCCCGCAAGGTCGCCAAGGACTTCCCCAAGGTGTCATTCCTGATGGGTTCATCGGGTAAGCCCCAAGCGCCCAACTTCAGCGTGTTTGACAACTACATTCAAGAGCCTGCCTACCTGTCGGGCATGATCGCTGGCGGGATGACCAAGAGCAACAAGATCGGCATGGTCGGCGGCTTCCCGATCCCGGAAGTGAACCGCTTGATGAACGCCTTCATGGCCGGTGCGCTGGAAGTCAATCCCAAGATCGAATTTAGCGTGAGCTTTATCAACAGCTGGTTTGATCCACCCAAGGCCAAAGAAGCTGCTTTTGCCATGATCGACAAAGGCGCTGATGTAATGTACGCCGAGCGCTTTGGTGTCTCTGACGCCGCCAAAGAAAAAGGCAAGCTGGCCATTGGCAATGTGATCAACACCCAAGCGCAATACCCTGACACGGTGGTGGCCTCCGCCATATGGCACTTTGAGCCTTCAGCCGATCGCGCCATCAAACTGGCAAAAGACGGTAAGTTCACTGCCGAAGACTACGGCCAGTATTCGATGATGAAATACAAAGGCTCCTCTTTGGCGCCGCTGGGAACTTTTGAGAAAAAAGTACCTGCCGACATCGTGGCCAAAGTAGCCGCCAAAGAAAAAGCGATTATGGAAGGCAAGTTCACCGTGAAGGTGGACGACAACCAACCCAAATCGACCGCCAAGTAAGCGAAGCACCCGCTAAACGGCACTACCCGACACACTCCGCAGCCCGGAGTGTGTTTTTTTATGATCGACCGCGTTCTTTCCTTATCCAACATCAGCAAACGTTTTGGCAACCTGGTAGCCAACGACGCGATTACGCTCGATCTCAAAGCGGGCGAAATTTTGGCGCTGTTAGGCGAAAACGGCGCGGGCAAGTCCACCTTGGTGTCGATATTGTTTGGTCACTACACCGCCGATGCTGGCCACATCACCGTGTTTGGAAAACCCTTGCCTGCGGGTGACCCCAAAGCGGCGCTGGCAGCGGGCATTGGCATGGTGCACCAGCATTTCACGCTGGCCGATAACCTGAGCGTCCTGGACAACGTGATGATGGGCTCCGAGTCTCTGTGGCAACCCACCACGCGGCGCTCAGCGGCACGCGACAAACTGGCCGAAGTTGCCCAGCGATTTGGTCTGACGGTGGACGCTGACGCCCTGGTCGCCCAGCTGTCGGTTGGTGAGCGCCAGCGGGTCGAGATACTCAAAGCCCTGTACCGGGGCGTACGCATTCTGATTTTGGATGAACCCACCGCCGTGCTCACACCGCAAGAAAGCGAATCGCTGTTTGTGGTGCTGGCTCAAATGGTAGCCCAAGGGCTATCGATTATTTTTATCAGCCACAAGTTGGCCGAAGTGCTGCGTGTTTCCCACCGGGTGGCGGTGCTGCGCGCAGGCAAACTGGTGGCGCAGGCCGATGCCCGCAAAACCACCCAAGCGCAGTTGGCGCAATGGATGGTGGGCCACGCCGTCAGCCCACCGCAACGCCGACCGTCGCAGCGCACCGGACAGGCCGTATGCGTGCTGCACCAGGTCAGCACTGCGCCGGCGCGCGATCGGCTCGATGGCGTTTCACTGACGCTGTGCAGCGGCGAAATCGTGGCGATTGCCGGTATCTCTGGAAATGGGCAGGCAGCGCTGGCCGAAGTGCTCTGCGGCACGCGCCGCATCGCGGCTGGGCGCATTGAATTGATGGGCCTGCCGCTGCCGCAAGCGCCTTCCCAACTGGTGGCTTTGGGCGTGGCGCGCATTCCTGAAGACCGCCACGGTGTGGGCCTGGTCGGCGATTTGCCCGTCTGGGAAAACGCAGTCTCTGAGCGCCTGCGCAGCTCGGTTTTTTCGCGCGCGTTTTGGGTCAAGCGCCGCGCGGCCCAAGCCTATGCCAAGGCCGTCATCGCGCGCTTTGACGTGCGTGGCGGCGGGCCGAATACCCCCGCACGTTCGCTGTCCGGTGGCAATATGCAAAAGCTGGTGCTGGGGCGCGCCTTGATGCACCCCGGCAGCCTGGTCGATACGGACACGCGCGACTTCACTCCCAAGCTCATCGTCGCACACCAGCCTACCTGGGGCCTGGACATCGGAGCAGTGGCCTATGTGCAGGAACAGCTTATCGCTGCGCGCGATGCCGGCGCAGCCGTGCTTCTGATTTCGGACGACCTGGATGAAGTGCTCACGCTGGGCGACCGCGTGGCCGTGATGCACGGCGGCCATATGGGCCAAGCCAAGCCTGCGCTGGATTGGAGCCGTGAATCCATAGGTCTGGCCATGGCCGGGGCAGAGGACGTGGCCCATGCGGCTTGAAAAGCGCCAACACAGCTCGGCGTGGGCCTTGGTGCTAGCGCCCATTGGTGCCGTCGCATTCACTTTGCTGGTCAGCGCGCTGCTGGTGCGCTGGGCCGGGGCACCGGTAGGCCAGACCTACGCGCTGCTGCTGCAAGGCGCTTATGGCTCGGTGTTCGCGCTGAGCGAAACACTCACCCGCGCCATCCCGCTGATGCTTACCGGACTGGCGGCCACGGTGGCCTTCAAGGCCAGACTGTTCAACATCGGTGCCGAGGGCCAACTCTATGTCGGCGCACTGGCGGCGGTGGCGGTGGGCGGCATGCATGATGGCACCGGCCTTCCTGTGCCTCCCACAGTCTTATTTGTGTTGATGATGCTGTGCGCCGCGCTGGCCGGTGCTTTACTGCTACTGGGACCTGCGCTTATGAAAGCACGTCTGGGTGTGGACGAAGTGGTGACCACGCTGCTCTTGAACTTCATTGTGCTGCTGCTGGTATCGCTCATGCTGGACGGCCCGATGAAAGACCCGACCGCCATGGGTTGGCCGCAAAGCGTGGCGCTGATGGGGGAGCTAGAGCTGGCCAAACTCGTTCCCCAAACACGGGTGCACACCGGGCTGCTGTTGGCCATATCGCTGGCCGTGGCGCTCTGGGCCTTGATGAAATACACGGTACTGGGTTTTGATATCCGTGCTTTGGGCGCCAATCCGCGCGCCGCTGCGTTTTCAGGGGTGCCGGTCACGCGCACCATGGTGGCGGTGGCGCTGCTGTCGGGCGCACTGGCCGGGCTGGCCGGCGCGATAGAGGTTGCCGGGCGTACCAGCTATTTGACGCTGGACATGTCGCCAGGCTATGGCTACAGCGGCATTGTCATTGCCATGTTGGCGGCGTTGCATCCGCTGGCGGTGGTGGTAGCTAGCGTGTTTGTCGCGGGCATGCTGGTAGGCGCAGACAGCATGAGTCGGGCCGTGGGCGTGCCCACTTTCATTGCCGATGTGATCGTGGCCGCGTCGCTGATTTCGGTGTTGGTGGCCACCTTACTTACCCAATACCGGGTGCGCTGGAAATGAGCGAGTTTTTGGACATCCTGGCCAACCCAGCGTTTTGGGTGGCCGTGTTGCGCATTGCCACGCCACTGATTTTGGGTACGCTGGGCGTGCTGCTATGCGAGCGTGCGGGAGTCTTGAATTTGGGTATCGAGGGCATCATGGTCGCCGGAGCATTTACCGGTTGGCTGGCAGTCTATGCAGGTGCCGGGCTTTGGGACGGCGTGCTGGTGGCAGCGCTCACCGGCGCGTTGTTGGGCTTGTTGCACGCTTTCCTGACTGTGGTGCTGGCGCTATCGCAACATGTATCGGGCCTGGGTATTACCTTGCTGGCCACGGCGCTGAGTTATTTTGGCTACCGGGTGAGTTTTCCCAAGGTATCCACACCACCGACCATCACACCCTTCAAGGAAATGGATTGGCTTGGCTTACCCATACTTTCTGAACAAACCTCACTGACATTGCTGGCCTTGGTATCGGTGCCCGTGGTGGCCTATATGCTGTACCGCACACCGGTGGGTCTGGCGGTGCGCATGGTCGGCGAGAATCCGCAAGCGGCCGAGGGACAGGGCGTATCGGTGGTGGGCGTGCGGACCGGTGCGATTGTGCTGGGCTCGGCCTTCATGGGCGTGGCTGGCTCCTTTCTCACGCTTTCTGCGTTTAACGCTTTTTTCTTCAACATGGTCAACGGGCGCGGTTGGATTTGCGTGGCGCTGGTGGTGTTTGCGTCCTGGCGGCCGGGTAAAGCTTTGTTAGGCGCATTGCTGTTCGCATTTTTTGATGCACTGCAACTGCGTCTGCAGCAATCCGGGGCGGCGGTGCTACCCTATCAGATGTACCTGATGCTGCCCTATGTGCTCTCCATCCTGGCACTGGTGCTGGTTGCACGCAAGGCAAGCTACCCGCAAGCCTTGATGAAACCCTATCGCAAAGGTGAACGCTAAATGCTCGATCTACTGATCCACAACGCCACCCTGCCCGATGGCCGCAGCGGCATGTCGGTGGCGGTGCAAGACGGCCGCATAGTGGAAGTGTCGCCCGGCCTGCAAGCCCCGGCGCACGAGAGCGTGGATGCGCAAGGCCAGTTACTCAGCCCGCCCTTTATCGACGCGCATTTTCATATGGACGCCACGCTGAGCTATGGCCTGCCGCGCGTCAATGCCTCGGGCACGTTGCTCGAAGGTATTGCACTATGGGGAGAGCTCAAGCCCCATCTTACGCACGAAGCCTTGGTGGGCCGTGCTATGGCGTATTGCGACTGGGCCGTGGGCAAAGGTCTGCTGGCTATCCGTACGCATGTCGATGTGTGCGACCCGCGCTTGCTGGCAGTGGATGCGCTGCTGGAAGTGAAGCGGCGCGTGGCGCCCTATATCGACATGCAGTTGGTGGCCTTTCCGCAAGACGGCGTTTTGCGTGGCAAGGGCGGCCCGCAGGAGCACATGGATACGCTCAAACGCGCGCTGGACAAAGGGGTGGACGTGGTCGGGGGCATTCCACACTTTGAGCGCACCATGGCAGACGGAACGCTTAGCGTCAAACTCTTGTGCGAACTGGCCGCCGAGCGCGGCTTGCGCGTGGACATGCATTGCGACGAGTCCGACGACCCGCTTTCGCGCCATGTGGAAAGCTTGGCTTTTGAGACCCAACGTCTGGGCCTGCAAGGGCGCGTCACCGGCTCGCACCTCACGTCCATGCACAGCATGGACAACTACTACGTCAGCAAACTCATTCCCCTGATCGCTGAGGCCGGGCTGCATGTGGTAGCCAATCCGCTGATCAACATCACCTTGCAAGGCCGGCACGACAGCTACCCCAAGCGCCGCGGCATGACGCGCGTACCCGAGTTGCTGGCCGCGGGTGTCAACGTGTCCTTCGGGCAGGACTGCGCCATGGACCCTTGGTACTCGCTGGGCAGCGGCGACATGCTGGAAGTGGCGCACATGGGCTTGCACGTAGGCCAGATGACCAGCCAGGCGGCCATGGCCCAATGCTTTGAAGCCGTCACCACCCACCCCGCGCGCGCCCTGGGTCTGGAGGGCTACGGCATCGCCGCCGGTTGCCATGCCGACATGGTCTTGCTACAGGCCAACGACCCGATAGAAGCCATCCGCCTGCGCGCCACACGCTTGCGGGTGTATCGGCGTGGCAAACTGATCGCACAAGCCCCCGCAAATACCAGCACTTTGCACATGCCGGGCCGCCCGGCCCGTACCGCCTACCGGCATGATTCGATTCCGCGTTTTTGATTAAGACTGCTTTTTAAATGACCGCTTCCTCAGCCCCCCATCCTTCCTCGGTTCCTGCCGTAGAAGTGCGCAAGGCTTCCCTGATCTACAACCCCCAGCAGGCCCCGGTCCACGCATTGGCCGACATTGACCTGACGATTGCGCCGGGCGAGTTTGTCTCGCTCATCG
>CANNEW010000176.1 GCA_947503685.1 Comamonadaceae bacterium
GTTCATTGGCCGATTCAATCAGGCGCAATACACCTGGGCGCAGGCTTACCATGCCGTCATTGACCATGCCTTCGTAGGCTGCTGTTTTGAGTTCGTGCAGGCGCGCAATTGTGTCTTGCAGCGAATGGGCCTCAATGCCCACGATGTCGCCGCGGGTTTGCTTCCAGTAATGGGCAATGCGTTCTTTGCCGCCTGAGACGTCCAGCAACTCGATGTACAGCGCCTCATCCCAGACCCAGTCCAGGCCTTCTTCAGCAAACGCATGGTTAAAGGCCGCACGGTGCGCAGACTCGGTGTCGGCCAAGGTGCCATCGACGTCAAAAATAAGCGCTTTAAGCATTAGATCAGCTTCAAAGTTTCTATGCGTCCGAGCGGACGTCCGCTTGCTGAAAGACCCGACTGGCGGCGAAGTCGGACGCAGTCAGAGTCCGTAAATCATCGACGCTGAGTTGCCGGTCGCGGTCGGCAAAGAGCCGGCTGGCCTGGCGCAGGCGTGCCCGATCCAATGCATTGCGCACGCTGCGGGCGTTGGCAAAGTGGGGTTGCTGCACCCGCAAGCCCAGGTAACGCCTGAACACCGCGTCGGCATCCGGCGCGAACACATAGTTCTGCTGGGTCAGCATTTTTTGCGAAATCTGCAGCAACTCGTCAACTGAGTAGTCGGGGAAGTCGAGGTGGTGTGCGACGCGGGAGCTCATGCCGGGGTTGGATTCGAAAAAGGTATCCATCCGGTCTTTGTAGCCCGCCAGAATCACCACCAAATCGTCGCGCTGGTTTTCCATGACTTGCAGCAATATTTCAATTGCCTCTTGGCCATAGTCGCGTTCGTTTTCGGGGCGGTACAAATAGTAGGCCTCGTCAATGAACAGCACACCACCCATGGCTTTCTTCAGCACTTCTTTGGTTTTGGGCGCGGTGTGGCCGATGTACTGACCCACCAAGTCGTCGCGGGTCACTGCTACCAGATGGCCCTTGCGGACATAACCCAGGCGGTGCAGGATTTGCGCCATGCGCATAGCCACCGAGGTTTTGCCGGTGCCAGGGTTGCCCACAAAGTTCATGTGCAAGCTCGGTGCCTCGCTGACCAGACCCAGATTGATGCGCAGCTTGTCAATCACCAGCAAGGCCGCAATGTCGCGGATGCGGGCCTTTACCGGGGCCAGCCCCACCAGATCGCGGTCCAGCTCGGCGATGACCTCCTCCACCTGTGACTGCGCCAAAACCTCACCCACGCTACGCGCTTGGCCCAGGGCCACTGCCGGCGTATCCACGGGTTGCGCTGCTGCCGTTGTCACAGGTGTATCGGCGCGCACGCCAGGAGTGGAGGAGTTGCTCATGGCTGTGTCGCAGTCTGGGCGCGCTTAGTAACGCTCGCCTTCGGGTTTGTCGGTGGCGTAGCTGTGTACGGTGTACTGGATCTGACGCCCGCCGATCTCCTGCCTCGTCAGACCGAAGCCGGGTTCGGTCTTGGGCCGGTTGACGATGTACGACATTTGCACCGACTCAACGCCTTGTGTTGCATCGAACGCCGTGACACGAACGTAGTGATTAGGAAACGTCTTGCGGCACGCATTGATCTCCGTCAAGATTGCTGACGCGTCCTTCAAGTCAAACATCGGGTTGCCGTACATCTCCCAGTAGGTGTTGCGAGGATGCGGGTCATCGGTGTATTCAACGCCGATTGCCCAGTTTTTGCCGAGCGCGTACTCGATCTGTGCGCTGATCTGCTTGTCAGTGAGTTCGGGCAGATAGGAGAACTGGCCCTGTGTGAGGCGATTGCCTTGGTTGGTCATCATGATGAGTATCTCCTTAAATGGAAGCCGTCGGCGTGACGGCGAAGTCGGCGGTGTCGGTGGATTCGTAATTAAAGCTGATGTCGCCCCAGGTGTCGATGGCGGCTTTCAGTGGCGAGCACCACTTGGCGGCGTCCTGCAGAATTTGCGGGCCTTCGTTCCAGATGTCGCGGCCTTCATTGCGCGCCAGCACCATGGCTTCAAGGGCGACGCGGTTCGCCGTGGCTCCGGCTTGGATGCCCATCGGGTGGCCAATCGTGCCGCCGCCAAACTGTAGCACCACGTCGTCGCCGAGGTAGGTCAGCAACTGGTGCATTTGGCCCGCATGGATGCCGCCAGAGGCCACTGGCATTACCTTGTTCAGCGACGCCCAGTCTTGCTCGAAGAACAGACCTTTTTCGAGCTGCATCGGTGTGTGCGTATCGAGCAGCGTGTCGTAGAAGCCTCGGATCATCATGGGGTCGCCTTCCAACTTGCCGACCACTGTGCCGGCGTGGATGTGGTCCACACCCGCCATGCGCATCCACTTGCAGATAACGCGGAAGTTCATGCCATGGTTCTTCTGACGCGAGTAGGTGCTGTTGCCTGCGCGGTGCAGGTGCAGAATCATGTCATTTTTGCGCGCCCACAATGCCATGCTCTGGATCGCCGTGTAGCCGATCACCAGGTCGATCATGATGATCACGCTGCCCAGGCTCTTGGCGAACTCGGCACGTGCGTACATTTCTTCCATCGTTCCGGCGGTGACGTTCAGGTAGTGGCCTTTGACCTCGCCGGTAGCCGCGCTGGCTTTGTTGACGGCTTCCATGCAGTACAGGAAACGATCGCGCCAATGCATAAAGGGCTGCGAGTTGATGTTCTCGTCGTCCTTCATGAAATCGAGACCGCCTTTGAGGCCCTCGTACACCACGCGGCCATAGTTACGGCCCGACAGGCCGAGCTTGGGCTTGGTGGTGGCGCCGAGCAGCGGGCGGCCAAATTTGTCCAGGCGCTCGCGCTCGACGACAACGCCGGTCGCAGGACCTTGGAAGGTCTTGAGGTAGGCGACGGGAATGCGCATGTCTTCCAAGCGCAGTGCCTTCACCGCCTTAAAGCCGAAGACGTTGCCGATGATCGACGCAGTGAGGTTGGCGATCGAGCCGCCTTCGAACAGGTCGATGTCGTAAGCGATGTAGGCGAAGTACTGCTGCTCAGTCTTTGTGCCGGGACCTGTGTTGGGCACGGCATCGACACGGTAGGCCTTGGCGCGGTAGAGGTCGCAGGCGGTCAAGCGGTCGGTCCACACCACCGTCCAAGTGGCGGTGGAAGATTCGCCGGCCACGGCCGCGGCGCACTCTTCGGAGTCGACGCCTTCCTGGGGTGTCATGCGGAACATGGCGATCAAGTCGGTTTCCTTGGGCACGTAGTGTGCATCCCAGTAGCCCATTTGCTTGTATCTCAAAACGCCGGCGCTGTAGCGCTTTTTGCCGTCGGTGATTTGGCTGTCAGTGTTACTCATCAATGTCTCCTGTAAAAAGGTTTTCGGGTGGTGTGGAAGGGAATGTAAAAGCTGGAATCAATAAAGTAAATTCATATATTTTTAAACCTTAGTTAAGTATTTGCTGAACTGAACGTTGGCTAGGTGCTGATGCGTCTTGTGTAAGGCGTCAATTGCTGCGCTTTAGTTGGGTGCAAGGGCGGGGTTAGGGTTTGGCGCGTCGCTTCGCGCTGTCTGCGGCTTGGGCATGGCGCACAGGCCTGACGGAGCCTCATGGGTGCGCCAGTAGTGGCCGGCCGCCGCCGCGCCGCTGCCAGGCTGCAATTTCACGCCGCAATCGAGCATGGCCATTTCCGCGCCATTGATAGCAGCCATCAAATGGATTTCATTCATATCGCCTAAATGGCCGATACGAAACAGCTTGCCCGCCACTTTGGACAGGCCGCCGCCCAGCGACAGGTTGTAGCGCTGGTAGGCACGGGCAATGACCTCAGTGCCCGCAATACCTTCGGGCAGCATCACCGCCGAAACGGTGTCGGAGTGCCAGCGCTGCTCTTTGGCGCAAAGCTTGAGTTGCCAGCCCTGGGTGACCGCAGCGCGCACGCCTTCGGCCAGGTAATGGTGGCGGGCGATAACATTGTCCAGACCCTCTTCGTTGATCATCTTGAGCGACTCGATCAGCCCGTACATCAAGGTCAAAGCCGGCGTGTAGGGGAAGTAGCCGGTGGCATTGCTTTGGATCATGTCGGACAGATCAAAGTAAGCCCGCTTCAGCTTGGACGATGGGTACATCGCAAGCGCCTTGGGGCTGGCGCACAAAATGCCCAGGCCCGCAGGCAACATAAAGCCTTTTTGTGAACCGGAAACTGCCATGTCGATGCCCCAGTCATCGAAGCGGAACTCCAGGCAGCCTAAAGAAGAAACGCAGTCCACAAACAACAGGGCAGGGTGTGCCGCTTCATCCAGGGCTTCGCGCACGCCGGAAATATCCGAGGCGACACCGGTGGCGGTTTCGTTGTGGCAGACCAACACCGCTTTGACCTGGTGCTGCGTATCGGCCTTGAGGATGTCTTGGTATTGCTGCAAAGGCACTCCGGTGCCCCACTCGCATTCGACGATCTGCACATCCAGACCCAGGCGCACGCACATATCAATCCACAAGTGGCTGAACTGGCCAAAGCGGGCCGCCAGCACTTTGTCGCCGGGTGACAAGGTGTTGGTCAGTGCCGCCTCCCAACAACCAGTGCCCGAGGACGGAAACACAAAAGGCGTACCCGACTGGGTGCGGAAAACCTCGCGCAAGCCGGCCATGATGGTATGGGTGAGTTGGGGAAAGCGCGGCGAGCGGTGGTCCTCCATGGATACCATCATGGCGCGTTGAATGCGATCGGGAACATTGGTGGGACCAGGTACAAAAAGAAAATTACGACCAGCCATAGCGCTATCCTTTCGGTTGGAGGGGTTAAGGAGTATGACTGTAAAAGTGCAGCACTCAAAAGTAAATTCATATATTTTTTATTTTCAGTTAAGCTATTGCTGAATGAAAAACGCAACCTTCCGCCAATTGCGCGTGTTCAGCGAAGTGGCTCGCCATCTGAGCTTTGCGCGCGCAGCACAAACCCTGAACCTCACGCCACCGGCTGTGACCATGCAGGTACGCGAGTTGGAAAAGCACATCGGCATGCCCTTGTTTGACCGCAGTGGCCGCACGGTGATGCTGACCACCGTGGGCGAATACATGCTGGTCTATGCCCGCAAAATGCTGGCTACCTTGAAAGACGCAGAGGACGCTGCAGCGCGGCTGCAAAAGTTGGAAGTGGGCTTGCTCACGATAGGTATGGTCAGTACGGCCAATTATTTTTTGCCGCATTTGTTGGCGCGCTTTCGCCAGGAGCACCAAGGCGTGGACATCAAGCTGGTGGTGGGTAACCGCGAGCAACTGGTGAAGATGATTTACGCCAATGAGGTAGACATCGCGATCATGGGTCGGCCACCGACTGAAATGGCGACGCGGGCAGAGCCCTTTGCCGCGCATCCGCATGTTTTTGTGGCGCCGGTAGGCCATCCGCTGGCGCGTGGCGAAACCATTTCTCCGCGCGACTTGCAAGCCCTGCCTTTCATTTTGCGTGAACCCGGTTCGGGCACGCGCGCGGCCATGCAGCGCTTTTTGGAAAAAGCCCGCGTCGAGCCGCGCGTGAGCATGGAAATGGCGAGCAACGAGACCATCAAACAGGCGGTGATGGCCGGCATGGGTCTGAGCTTTTTGTCCCTGCACACCCTGGGTCTGGAGTTGGACAACCGGCTTATCGCCGTGCTGGACGTCGAAGGCGCGCCAGTCGTGCGCGCTTGGAATGTGGTGCACATGCTGTCCAAGTTGCTCTCGCCCGCAGCCGAGGCTTTTCGCTATTTCGTGCTCGAAAATGGAGAAGACCATCTGGCGCAGCAGTTTGCGCGCCACATCAACCTGGGGCCTATCAACTCAGGGCTAATTGCGCCATCGGGCGCGTAAGTCCGCGCCGTGGGCAATGCCTGCGGCGATTAAAAAAAGCGCCATACCCGGCCAGCCGTCCGGTGTCAGGGCGCAGCGCAGTGCCACCATCAAGCAGGCCCCGGAAAGAATGGTCAGTAGGTAATCGGCTAGAGCAAGTCCGCGTCCGCTGATTTTGTGAAATGCCCAGAGCAACAGAGTTTCCAGGGTAATGAAGGCGATGGCAATATCCACCACCAGCGGACCCTGGTAAAGCTGCTCCAGGTTCACACTTTGGCCAATCCGAGCAAGTGCGCCATGTCCTTGAAAAAGATACGCACATGCGC
>CANNEW010000177.1 GCA_947503685.1 Comamonadaceae bacterium
TCAACGACGTGGCCGTAGCCGCCCGCACCCTGCAAGCCCAGCGCCAGCGAGAAGGCAGCGCGCTGCAGGTGGCGGTGATCGACCTGGACGTGCACCAGGGCAACGGTACGGCGCGCATTTTTCAGGGCGACGCCAGCGTGTTCACCCTGTCTTTGCACGGCGAAAAGAATTTTCCGTTCCGCAAAGAAGCGGGCGACCTGGACGTGGGCCTGCCCGACGGCACCGGCGACGCCGACTACCTGGCCGCGCTGGACGGCGCGCTGCGGGCGCTAGAAGCGCGCTGCGCGCCGCAACTGGTGTTCTATCTGGCCGGCGCCGACCCGTTTGAAGGCGACCGCCTAGGCCGGCTCAAGCTCAGCTACGCCGGCATGCAAGCGCGCGACCAGCGCGTGCTGGATTGGTGCCTGGCCCGGCGCATCCCCGTAGTGCTGCTCATGGCCGGCGGCTACGGCGTTCAGATTGAAGAGACGGTGCGGGTGCAGCTGAACACCTACCAAAGTGCGTTTGCGCATTGGCAGCGGTGGCGGGAGGGCATGTCGGTAGGTATTTAGGCATGGGCCGCTTGCAAAGACTCTGCCAGCAACTCGCGCACCACTTCACTCTTGGTCTTGCCGGTTTGCTTGCAAACCCATTGCAAATCCCGCTCCTCGCTGTTCGCCAAACGCACAGTTAAGGTACTCATATTCATCCCTTCCCATCCAAACTGCACCGCCAGTGGAGGCAGCTATATCACAGCGTGATACAGCTTAAAACCCAATGCAAGCCGGAGTGAACGACGCCTCTGGAGATGCCAAAAGGCATGCCTATAAATTGAGACTTGACTTTCTTGTTGGACGCATTCGATGATTTCGAATTCACATCCAATGCACGCTTTCATGACCACGCAAATATTCATCCGTATTCCCACAACGCTTGCACGTCGATTTCGTGATGCCGTCCCAGCTTATGGCAAAAATGACCAAGCAAACCGCTAAGCAGGCCATACTCAAGTTCCAGACTGGGGTTTAAGTCAGCGGTGGTGCACCGCATCCAGAGCGCGTTGACACGAACCCCGTCGAGGTTGACACATGCCAGCCTAGAAGCGAGTACCTCAACCCTAAGTAGCAATGCGCTCCAACGCCTCCTTGGCAGTGACGATGGGTATGCCTTGGTAGCTGCCCAAAGGAAGTAAATCGCGCTTATCACCCGTTACGATCAGGTCGGCGGCGCCTGTCAACGCGGCGGCCAACACATGGTCGTCTTCCAAGACGATCCGCATCGGCCAGCGCGATCAGTTGCTGGTATTGAGTTCGTGTGCGGCGCTGCGCTGGCGGCGTGCGGCCTGTAGCTCCGCTTCAATCTCTTCGTCTGAGATTGGCGGCAGACCCAAGGCGTCGAGCCGCCCCAAAGCATCGGTGAGCCGCTGTGCCGCCGCATCACGCTGGACACGGGATGCCAAAAACTCCACAAAATCCACCACTTCGGCCACGCGCTCGGGCGGCAACACTTTCAAGCCTTGCATCAGTCTGGATTCGAGTGCGGTCATAGTCGTGCCTTCTTAGCCTTGCGTATTCAATCCTATGCTGGGATGGATCCCGGTGTCACGCACCGGCCCAAGCGGCCTTGGTGTAGTCGATCTGAAGTCGGGCGTTCCAAGGCATGGGCCATTCTAAAAGGCCTTGCCGGCAAGCCTAGGGTTAACCCTCTCGAATTTCCCCGCGTGTCAGCCTAGTATGACGTGTTGATACCGCCGGGGGCATGCCCCCTAAATGTGCCAAACGCGGTCATATAAGAACAACTCAACGGAGTCTCTACATGTCTACAGCATCACCCTCCCCCGAAAATGCCGCCGCCCCCACCATTGACGGCTTTCATTTGCTCATTAACGCCCTCAAGCTCAATGGCATTGACACGCTGTTTGGCCTGCCGGGAATTCCGATTACCGACCTGACGCGCATGGCGCAGGGCGAGGGCATGCGCGTGATTTCTTTCCGCCACGAGCAGCACGCGGGCAATGCCGCCGCCGCGGCCGGCTTCTTGACGCAAAAGCCGGGGATCTGCCTGACGGTCTCGGCGCCGGGTTTTCTTAATGGTCTGACGGCGCTGGCCAATGCCACCACCAATTGCTTCCCCATGATTTTGATCAGCGGCTCCAGCGAGCGCGAGATCGTGGATTTGCAGCAAGGCGACTACGAGGAGATGGACCAACTGGCCATTGCCAAGCCTTTGTGCAAAGCCGCTTTTAGGGTGCTGCATGCGCAGGACATTGGGGTGGGCGTTGCGCGCGCCATCCGCTCAGCCTTGTCGGGCCGGCCCGGCGGCGTCTATCTGGATTTGCCGGCCAAGCTATTTGCGCAAACCATGGACGCGGCGCAGGGCGCGGCCTCCTTAATC
Organism: Comamonadaceae bacterium; assembly: GCA_947503685.1. Taxonomy (GTDB): domain Bacteria; phylum Pseudomonadota; class Gammaproteobacteria; order Burkholderiales; family Burkholderiaceae_C; genus Allorhodoferax. The sequence goes on from CANNEW010000177.1 coordinate 2,374, forward strand.
AAGGTGGTGGACGCGGCACCGCGCCAATTGCCCGCACCCGATTCGGTGCAGCGCGCCTTGGATTTACTCAAGGGCGCCAAGCGCCCGCTGATCTTGCTGGGCAAAGGCGCCGCCTACGCCCAGGCCGATGCGGCGGTGCGCGCTTTGGTCGAGGGCTCGGGCGCGCCCTATCTGCCCATGTCCATGGCCAAAGGCCTGCTACCCGATACGCATGCCCAATGCGCTTCGGCGGCGCGTTCGTATGTGCTGGCCGAGTCGGACGTGGTGGTGCTGGTGGGTGCACGCCTAAACTGGCTGCTCTCGCACGGCAAGGGCAAAACCTGGGGCGCTGCGGGCGCCAAGCAGTTTGTGCAAATCGACATTGCGCCCACCGAGATGGATAGCAACGTGGCCATTGCCGCGCCCTTGGTGGGCGATATCGGCTCCTGCGTGCAAGCGCTGGTGGACGGCATGGGCGCGGCTTGGACCAAGGCGCCGGCGGCCTGGACCGACGCGGTTTTTAGCCGGCGCGACGCCAACCAGGCCAAGATGGCTGAGACCTTGGCCAAGAACCCCTCGCCCATGAATTTCCACAGCGCCCTAAGTGCGGTGCGCTCCGTAATCAAGGCGCACCCGGACGCGATGCTGGTCAATGAAGGCGCTAACACCTTGGACTTCACCCGCAGCATTGTGGATATGTACCAGCCCCGCAAGCGCCTGGACGTGGGCACCTGGGGCATCATGGGCATCGGCATGGGCTTTGCCATCGCCGCCGCCGTGGTGACCGGCAAACCGGTGATTGCCATCGAGGGCGACAGCGCCTTTGGCTTTAGCGGCATGGAGGTGGAGACGATTTGCCGCTACCACCTGCCGATCTGCATAGTGATTTTCAATAACAACGGGGTGTATCGCGGCACCGACGTCAACGCATCAGGCGGCGCGGACGTGGCGCCCACGGTTTTCGTCAAGGGCGCGCGCTATGACAAAATGATGGAAGCTTTTGGTGGGGTGGGCGTACAAGCCACCACCCCAGCCCAATTGCAAGAGGCGATGGAAGCCGCTATCGCAAGCGGACAACCTACCCTGATCAACGCTGTCATTGACGAGACAGCGGGCACGGAGAGCGGACGCATTACCATGCTTAATCCGCAAACCGCGAAAAAAACCTGATTCTTGCAATTCCAAAGGATTCTTCAGCTATGAGCAAAGCATTAGACGGCGTACGCATTCTCGACTTCACCCATGTGCAATCGGGCCCGACCTGCACCCAGTTGCTGGCCTGGTTTGGCGCCGATGTGATCAAGGTAGAAAAAGCCGGTGAAGGCGATGCTACGCGCGGGCAGCTGCGCGACATCCCCGGTGTGGACAGCCTGTACTTCACCATGCTCAACCACAACAAGCGCTCGATTACCGTTAACACCAAAGACCCCAAGGGCAAGGAAGTGTTGGACCGGCTGATCAAGACCTGCGACGTGCTGGTAGAAAATTTTGCACCCGGCGCGCTCGACCGCATGGGCTTTACCTGGGAGCGTATCCAAGAGCTGAACCCGCGCATGATTGTGGCCTCGGTCAAAGGCTTTGGACCGGGCAAGTACGAAGACTGCAAGGTCTATGAAAACGTGGCGCAGTGCGCTGGCGGCGCGGCCTCTACCACCGGTTTTGACGACGGCCCGCCCATGGTGAGCGGCGCGCAAATTGGCGATTCGGGCACCGGCTTGCATTTGGCGCTGGGCATTGTGGCGGCTCTCTACCAGCGCAACAGCTCCGGGCGCGGCCAAAAGGTGCTGGCGCCTATGCAAGACGCGGTGCTCAACCTGTGCCGCGTCAAGCTGCGCGACCAGCAGCGCCTGGACCGCACGGGCACCATGAACGAGTACCCGCAATTCCCCGACACGCCATTTGGCGAAGCCGTGCCGCGCGCCGGTAATGCTTCGGGCGGCGGTCAGCCGGGCTCTATTCTTAAGTGCAAGGGTTGGGAAACCGACCCGAACGCGTATATCTATTTCATCACCCAAGCGGCCGTGTGGCCTGCGGTGTGCAAAGTGATTGGCCAGGAAGACTGGATAACGCACCCCGACTACGCGACGCCCCCCAAGCGCCTGCCGCATTTAAAGAAGATTTTTGCGCGCATCGAAGAATGGACCATGACCCAGACCAAGTTCGAGGCCATGGACATACTGAACCAGTTTGACATTCCCTGCGGGCCGATTTTGTCCATGAAAGAAATCGCCGAAGAGCCTTCACTGCGGGCTACTGGCACCGTGGTGGAAGTGGACCACCCCGAGCGCGGCAAGTACCTGACGGTAGGCAACCCGATCAAGATGTCTGACAGCATTACCGAAGTGACGCGCTCGCCGCTATTGGGCGAACACACCGACGAGGTGCTGGGACAACTGGGCTACTCGGCTAGCGACATCGGCGCGCTGCGCGAAGCTAAAGTTATCTAAGAAAAGCCGTGCGGCCCTGAGCCGCAATTACAAGGTTGGAAGTCATGAAAATCGTGCTTATCGGTCAACAAGATTTCGGCAAAGCCGCCTTAGAAGCGTTTTTGGCGCGTGGCGACGAGGTGGTGGGCGTATTTTGCCGCCCCGAGAAACCCGGCACCAAACCCGACGCTTTGCGCGTGGAAGCGCAGGCGCGCGGCTTGCAGGTATTTCAGTTGGACAAGCTGACGGGTGAGGACGCGCACCAGGCCATGCAAGCGCTAGCGCCTGACCTGGGGGTGATGGCCTATGTGGTGCAGTTTGCGCCGCAGTCGCTGCTAAAAGTGCCCAAGCACGGCACCATCCAGTACCACCCTTCGCTGCTGCCCAAATACCGCGGGCCTTCGGCTATCAGCTGGGCCATGTCGCGCGGTGAAAAGGAAACCGGCCTGACCATCTTCCGCCCCAGCGACGGCTTGGACGAAGGCTTAGTGATTTTGCAAAAGCGCTGCGATATCGGGGCTGACGAAACTTTGGGCGAGCTATATTTCAACAAGCTGTTCCCGCTTGGCGTGAGCGCGCTGCTGGAAGCGGCCGATGCGGTGGTAGCCGGTACGCACCAGGAAAATGCGCAAGATGAATCGCAAGCCAGCTACGAGGGCTGGTTTTTAGCCGCCGAGTCGCAAATTCACTGGCACAACCATATTGACGTGGTCTATGACCTGATACGCGCCTGCAACCCGGCCCCTGGCGCCTGGACGCTGGCCGAAGGAAAAAAAGTGTTTATATTTGACTGCCACAAGCACCGCATCGGGCGCTATGGCGACAGCAAGGGTAAACCCGGTGAAATTACCTTGGTGACCGAGGGGGCGATATTTATCAGCACGCAAAGCGGGCAGATCGAGGTGCTGAAATTGCGCGCCGAGGATGGCAAGAAAATGGGCGCGGGCGACTATGCGCGCGCTACTGGTTTGGTCGTTGGAAGCCGTTTGGGCTGACACAGTTTAGGCACTGCGGGTGCCGAGCACGCAGGTGCTCAAACCGCGAACATGTTTTTTTATAACACGAGGAGACACTATGAAACTGAAGACATTGATAGGCGCGACCCAAAGCGCAGTGGTACTGGCCTTGGCCAGCTTTTTGGCACCGGCCCAGGCCTGGGAACCGACCAAACCCATCGAGTTTGTAGTACCCGCAGGCACCGGTGGTGGCGCCGACCAAATGGCGCGCTTTATCCAAGGCGTGGTAGCCAAAAACAAACTCAGCCCACAGCCCA